>CALVAU010000198.1 GCA_944325615.1 Candidatus Gastranaerophilales bacterium
AATGTTTAATACCTTCTATGGCTTTATAAAACGCATCTGTAGATCTACGGATTTCAAAATAACTTTGTGCTGATGGACCATCCAGACTGACTTGAATTCCCCGAAGTTTACATTTGCTTAGCTGCTTTGCCATTGAAGAATCTATTAGCGTACCATTAGTGTCAATTTTGGGATAAAAGTTTTTTGAATTTGCATATTTAATAATTTCAATCAAATCATCCCGGACAAACGGTTCTCCTCCCTCAATGTTTAATCTGAAAACATTATTATTTCTTAAAACATTTATAACCCTAATACAATCTTCAAATGAAGGCTGATACGCATGGCCCGCAATTGCATTTGAACAATGTTCGCATTTCAAATTGCATCTTTCAGTAATTTCCCAAGAAACCGTATCCGGGGAAGATAAATATTCCATTGTCTGTGCTCCTTTCTGTTAACAGAGAATTTATCATGCACAATCTTTATATTAAAAATACGATCAGACAAAAATGAGCGGTGAGAAGCCTCTAATCACTTCCCACCGCGAAATTAACAATTAGTGGACATTGTCACAGCCAATATCGTTAATTTCCAAAACGGGTTTTTCGAACATTTTGATTTCTCCTTTCGCTTATTTATAACAAATTAGTAATCATATTACTAATTTGTTATATCGGTATAAAGATGTAAAAATCCTTATCTAAGTTTAAAAATCAGTAAATCATCAAATGTTGTTTGACATTTAGGCTGTTTTTATACTAGCACTTTTGAGATTCAGATATGATGTTTTTCAGTATAAATAGGTTTTTGTGCAGTGAAAACAGCAAATCTGTTGCCAGTAAAGCTTTTACAACCAGCCAAAACTACTAGCCAAGTCCGTAACTTTACGAAAGCAACACCCTTTAAAGAGTCACAAATAGATCTTGTCAACTATATTCCTTTCATGTGCCCAAATCCCTCAAAAAGTCTTTCTTCTACCCCAGTTTCCTTGCTACCCATAATTTTTTGAGACTCAATTCATTGGAAATCCGATCTTGCTGCAATTAAAGCACATACCCACAAGAACGATACCAATCCATACAATCAGAGATCGTTACTGCACAAAAAGCCTTCTGAATGGCATTGGGCAGTTCATCCAGAGACCCAGCTTTGAATTTGCGCAAAAAGCTTTGACTTTTGACCAAAGTTTTTCAATCAGATTTAGGTCATGACTATAATGTAGAAGGTAGATGTCGTAAACTTTCGCTTGATCCATGGGTGCCTTGATAGCTTTGGCGTTATGATGCCTCATATTATCCAAGATAAGAACGGAATCTTTGTTCAGATAATCCATCAAGTCGTTTTTGAGATTCTTTTTAATCTGCTCTACTGTTGTCCCGCTGGAAAAAGTCGTGTGCTGAAATATACCGTTCAACTAAATGGATGACAAAATCGTTGTACTCTTCGGCTTGGAGAGCGGTGCAGAGTCTAGCGCTCTGCTCCCGCCAAATACATATAGACACCTCACCTGGTCATATTGATGATCGATATCCGACTTTTTTACGCAAAGAGTGGTTTAGTAGTTCCTAGTTTCATTTGGTATTCGCAGAAAAGCATCTTGGCCGTTCTTTTATGCCGACTCCTTTGTCATATGTTTTCAGAATCAATTTTCGGACTTCATGGCACCGCATACCATTCAACTTCTATGATTTTGTTATACTGCTTTTCCGAAAAAGTAAAAAACCTCTATATTATTATTAAAAGTTTCCATAATTGTATAAAAAGCATAAAAATAACCCCGGCCAATCGCCGAGGTCATTCGATTCCTAATAGCCATGTCACTGATGTGTTAAGGACCTTTGCAAGCATTTTAATTTCATAGTCTGCAACAAATCGTGTTCCTATTTCGATTCTACTTATGGAATCTCTTTCCAAGTCCACACCTTCAAGTTTTAGCCGAACAGCTAATGCTTTTTGTGACAAGTGTGATTTAATGCGCGCTTCTCGGATACGTTCTCCACTAATGTTTTTCTTGCCATTAAAATCGTAGATTTTCATGGTAATGCCTCGTTTTGCGCTAATCATCAGAATTCTTCTTGACTCTAGCACAAACCCTGACAATAGTTGTGCTAAAGATAAGCACTTTTGAAAAGCCGTTGACAAGAAGAGGCGGAAAGCTGTATGTTAAAAATAAAAAGACAAGTTGAAAGGTGCGTATTCCCCATGAAAATTGCTATTCTTGATGACGATCCCATGTTTGCAGAGGAATTGCATAAGAAAATCAGCATGGGTTGTGCCAAACGAGACTGGAAACTAGAGTGCCATATATTTTTGAGTCCACAAAAATTATTGGCTTTTGATCTTTCGAATATACAAATTGTATTTTTGGATATTGATATGCCAGAAATGAATGGAATCGAGGTTGCAACCAAAATTCGTCAGTATTATCCAGATATTATCTTGATATTTGTAACGGCATATCTCCAATTTGCCCCTTCAGGATATAAAGTCAGTGCATTTCGCTATATCTTAAAGTCCCAATATACCGAAGAGATAGACCCTTGTTTAGATGCAATACAAGATAAATTGTTTGAAGATAAAGAAACAATTTTGATTGAATCAAAAGATTCTCAAATCGAATTACCTTTGCGATATATTTTATATTTTGAAGGAACACCATATCGTCGTGTTTTATTACATACCATTAAGCCAGACAGCCAAATTTTGGAATGTCGTGGAAAAATAAACGATTACGACAAAAGGCTATCAGACAAGGGATTTATTCGTCTCCAAAAAAGTTTTTTAGTGAACATGCATTATATCAACAAAATTTCTAGTTATACAGCAAAACTAAAAAACGGCGAGACGTTAAAAGTTTCAGAAAAAGACTACAAAAAAATCTGTTCTAAATATCTCATGTGGAAAGGTAGTCGTTTATGAACTATGCGTTATCTATTCTCTTAAATTATTTATTGCTTTTTATCGAGTGTATCTCTCTTATAACTTTTACCGAGTCATTCTTTCAGCGAAAACTTAGTGGCTATAAAGCTGTAGTTGCTTTGATTGTATTGGTCAGCCTAACGTTTATTTGTCTAGATATTTCAGACTATATTACAGTTCTTAAACTTCCAATGATAATTTGTGTAGGGTCACTTTGGCTTACCATTGTGTACCGTGTATCTGTAATAAAATGTATTGGTATCTATTTACTTTTCACTTCACTTATAAGTGCAACCGATAGCATAATCACTATAGAAAGCGCACTAGTGGCCAATATTGATATACAGAAATTATATCAAGATCCATATGGATATTATTTATTGTGCTTTTTCGCAAAGATCCTTGAACTGCTAATAATCACAGCAATTAGATTCTTCATAAAACAGAAGCTTTATTTAATTTATACGCCATGGCAACAATGGCTCAAAATATTCATTTTACCTTTCACATCTTTGATTATAGCTATTTTTCTATGGCGTCTATATTGGATTTTTCCTTTTGCAGCCGGCTCAATATTACTATGCGTAATCGCACTGCTTATAGTGAATATCTTTGCTATATATGCTTTGAATTACTTGGATCAACAACAGCATCTGCTTCAGGACAATTTGCTTTTACAAAAAAATCTCAAGTATCAAAACGAGGTCGTTGGAGCTTGGACAAATGCGTATAAAGATCAACGAAAGATGACGCACGATTTTCAAAATCAACTTAGTGTTATTTATGGTTTGGCCGAGCATGAATCCGCTAGTGAAGAATTATTATCATATATCCAAACAGTTCTGAAGCATAACACAACGAATTCACTTGTCGTAAAAACAGGCAGATTGATTGCTGATGTTCTCATAAGCCAAAAATATCATGCTGCGCAGGAAAAAGGAATTCGATTTTTATTGCAGTTAGAAGATCTTACCCATTTTGGATTAGAGGATGAATATCTTGTTGTCGTTCTTTCTAATTTGATTGATAATGCTATTGAAGCGTGTAATAAAATTGATAAAGGTAAAAACAAAAAAATAATCCTTGCCATGAAAGTTGAGCAGGGCGCTAGTTTTCTATATATTGAAAATACAACTGCGATTCCTGTGAGAGTTTTAGACAACCAGATTGTCGTACCTAAAGACCAAAATGCAGAACATGGTTTTGGTCTAAAAAATGTTGCACGGATTTTAAACAACCATAATGCGATTTTTTCGATGGTCTATAAGGATGATTTGGGACTGTTCTGTTTTTCTACTCAAATTCCAACAACGCTTTAATGAAGCCGACTTTGCCTGTTTCGCATCAAAAAATGCGGA
>CALVAU010000199.1 GCA_944325615.1 Candidatus Gastranaerophilales bacterium
GTATGCTTGAAGATCTTCCTTGTTCCAGAATGCTGTAGCATAAATTCTTTGAAGCATTTTATTTTTTTCGTTGCCTCGCCAGTATGCACCTGCAACTTTTAACAATTTGATTGCATTAGCTTTAATGAAAGATGTATTCGGAATATGAGGACCTGCGCAAAGGTCATTGAATAAAACTTTTCCGTCTTTATCCTTTGTCAAATACAAAGTAGGATTATCATTTCTGTGTTCTTCCAACAATTCTGCTTTGTAAATTTCACCTTCAGCCTTAAACTCCGCTATTTGTTTGTCCACATCAGGAATAACATATTTTTCGAATGAAAGATTTTGTTTTACTATATTTTTCATTTCTTCTTCGATTTTGACAAGATCATCTTCTGTGAATGCATAACCATCGGTCATATCAAAATCGTAATAAAATCCGCTGTCAGTAGCAGGCCCGATAGCTAACTTTGCTTGTGGGAACAGCTTTTGAACAGCTTGTGCCATGATGTGTGAGCAAGAGTGTCTTAGAACTCTTAAAGTTTCGTTGTTTTTTTCCATTTTCTTATCCTTTCTATTTCAATCGATAACCCTCGAAAGAAATCTATGGGGTGGATCCCCCAAACTAACTACAATTAAGAGTCTAGCACCAGCACAAAAATATTACAAGAAAATCATTATTTCTTTTTTCTATCTATATAAAAATCAAAACCTAACAGTGTTATTTGTTTTTGGTATTCGTCTTTATTCCTTATTCTAAAAAACCATTGTATTATAAATTTACAAATTCTACCTATATATAAACGTGAAAATTCAATTTTATAATCAGTTTTCATAGCAATTGGCAGTGCCATAAATACAAAATCCCTCTTTTCTGAAGATACATAATGAACAACATTTGCGTCTTTTATATTTTGTTTAAAGCTTTTGCTTAAAAGATTGCCTTGCATATTCCATTTTTTATCGATAAATTTTATTTTATCTGCAAAATAGATATTCAAAACATCTTGATCATGAAACCTCAAGATATCTCTGTGTTCATCAATCCAAGGAAATACGTTGGATGTAAAATTTATTTCTCTAAATTTAGTCAAATTTAAAAGCAACACACCAGAGTTAAAATATTTCTCCAGTTTTAGACGTTTTGCATTAACTTCCCCTGCAATATCTTCAACAGCTGCAAAATAATAATCATTTATATCTATTGAAAACAGATCTTTCAAAGATGATTTTATTTGAATATCACAATCTAAATAAATTATTTTATCAACTTCAGGAATAAAATCCGGTATCAAAAGTCTGTAATATGAAGCTAAAGTCAATTGAGTTGTATTTTCTAGCGGACAATTTTCAAAATTTTTATTATCAACTTTTATAAATTTAATTTCAAAATCTGCTATATTTTTCAAATTAAGGATTTTTTGTTTATCAGCTTCTAAAATTCCGCCATCTAATATATAAAAACAGAACTTATCCTTTGGACTTTTTGAGGTTAGAATACTTGCAATTGATAAAGCAAGGTATTTTGCATAATTTTTATCACTTGAATAACATATATTTATTACCTTATCAATCTTATTGGAAACCTTTACGTTTTCTACAATATTACAACTCATCAAAATTTACCTCTTTATTATCAATCATCAAAATTATTCTAGTATAAACAACTAATAAAAAAACTAAAAAATATTAATAATAATTACATTTTTACAAAAAGTTACATCTTTTTATTAACGTAAATATTTTTGTTGTAAAATAAGATATATAAAGACAATACCAGAAATGAAAGAGGTTTAAATGAACACAGCAACAGTTGTAGGCAGAGTGGGCAGAGATGCTGAGATAAGATATTTTGAATCAGGTAAAGTAAAAGCTCAATTTTCTTTAGCTGTAAATCACTGGGATTCAAAAACAAAATCAGAAGTAACAGACTGGTTCAATATTGATGTTTGGGATAAGCTTGCAGAATTTGCAGGAGAATACGTAAAAAAAGGTATTCAAGTAGTTGTTGATGGCAGAATCAGCCAAAACAAATGGACTGACAAAGCTACAGGTAATGAAAGAGAATCTTTCTTTATTATTGCAAACAACATCAGATTGCTAGGCTCAAAAAGAGATAATGAAGCTATATGATAATCAGTTCTAACATATCAGGTATTGTTGCAGATGATTTAACTGGGGCAAATGATACTGCTCTTCAGTTTCATTTGCATGGCGCTAACACTCAGATTCTTCTAAACTCAGAAGTTGAACCTTTAAACATTAAAGGCACACAAACTTGGGCTTTCTCAACAGAATCCAGAAATATAGATCCTGAAAGTGCATATCACGCAGTAAAAAAAGCAACACAAGTTTTAGTAGATAAATTAAAACCTGATTATTTTTATAAAAAAATAGATTCTACCGTAAGAGGCAATATTGCAATAGAAGTGCTTGCAATGTTAGAGGTTTTGCAATGGGATGCATCTATAATTATGCCGGCATTTCCATCTGAAGGTCGTGTAACTATCGGCGGATATCACTTATTAAAGGGAATTCCTATAGAAAGAACCGAAATGGCAAGAGATCCGCATTCTCCAATTAGAGAATCACATTTGCCAACGCTTTTGAAAAATCAACTTGATGAAAGTTATGAGCATCTTGTAGGATCTATTGAATTAAAGACTGTAATGAAAGGTGCCGGCCCAATTCTTATGAAGTTAAACGAACTTATAAAATCCGGCAAAAAGCTTATTGTAGTAGATGCTGTCTCTACAACTGATATAGAACAAGTTATTTTAGCAATGAATAAATCCGAATATAATATTCTACCAACAGGTACAGCGGCTGCAGCTCAAGTTTTAAGCGATTTGTGGTATTCTGATTTAGAACCCGCACAAATCAATAAAACAATACCTGAATTACCTAAATTAATAGTTTCAGGGAGTGCCACTGAAATTACAGCAAAACAGATTAAACGACTTGAAGAATGTGATGAATTTGATAACACCTTATTTCTTGAAATCAACTTAAAAGATATCATAAGTTGGAATTTTGATGATATTACAGACCGTATAGCAAACAATCTTGTTCAAAATAATATAGTCGTTGTACATACATCAAATCTAATTATGGATTTTGACGGATTTTCAGAAGAACTTTTGGAAGCTGAATTGACAAAATCAAGCTTAGCCAGCTTAATAACGGATTATTTGGCGGAATTAACCAAAAGAGTTATGGAAAAGAGAGAATTCATACTTATTTTGCTTGGGGGCGAAACCTCATACAAATGCTGTGAAGCAATCGGCGCAACTCAATTACAACTTGTTGATGAGGTCGCACCAGCTATTGCTCTATCACTTGATCATAATGCACAATGGATTATTACTAAATCAGGTAATTTAGGCGGTATTAATATTCTAATCGATATTTTAAAGTACTTTGAGCACCACGAATAAATAATGTTTTAAAACTCAAAAAAATGGGAACAATATAAAAACACGCTTTTTAATTACTTGGAGGGAGATAAATGGGTAAAATTGCTATTACAACAGGAGATCCTAACGGTATCGGAGCTGAAGTTACAATAAAAGCTTTAAATAAATTAAAACTTAAAAAAGACAAAATCATACTGATTTCAAATAAAAAAATTCTTGATTTTTATGGAAAACTAGACATTGATTATGATATTGAAGAAATTCCATTTGATGCTGATATAACACCAGGAAAAGTTACCCCAGAAGGCGGTGAATTTTCTTTTCAAAGTATATTAAAATCAATAGAACTAAACCCAGATGCTATTGTAACATCTCCAATAGCAAAAAATGCTTTGTATATGGCAGGACACGAATTTAATGGGCATACAGAGATTTTCCAAAAATATCTTGCTCATGATGGACAAAAAGCTGAGATGCTTTTTGTTGCTAAAGATTTTCATGTACTGCTGCTCACAAGACATTGCGCTTTAAAAGAAGTCAATCTTGATAAAGATACTGTATTTGATAAAATCACGAGATTACAAGATTTTTTCAATACTAATTTAGGAATTGTATCACCTAAATTTGCACTATGCGGATTTAATCCTCATTCCGGAGAAGATGGGATTCTAGGACATGAAGAAATTGATATTTTAAACCCTGCAGTAAAAGCTTTAAGAACAAAAGGAGTTAACATAACATATCCGCTTCCTGCTGACACGTTATTTGTAGAAGCTGCTCAATGTTATTATGCGAATAAAAAGCTTCCTTATGACTGTTATATTGCAAACTACCACGATCAGGGATTAATCCCTATCAAAACAGTTGCAGGAGACAGCACCGTTAATATGACAATAGGACTTGATATTATAAGAACATCTCCAGGCCATGGAACAGCATTTGATATTGCAGGCAAAAATATTGCAAGAGAAGATGGTATGATTGCCGCAATTAATGCTGTTTTGTAGTCTTACAAATATAAAATAATAATTATAAAAAGACCGTCTAAATTAGACGGTCTTTTTAGTTTGCTTATATAATTTTATGCTGCAACTTGTTTTGGTGTATTTTTCTTATCATTCCAAAAATCAACAAGCATTGAGCAGAAGAAGATTGATGAATAAGTTCCGACAATAATACCTAAAATCATTGCTAACACAAAGTCTCTAGTTGTTACACCGCCCCACAAATATAGAGCAAGAAGTGTAATCAATGTAGTCACTGAGGTATTAATACTTCTTGTCAAAGTTTGATTTACAGATGCATCAACAATATCACCAAAAGACATTTTCTTTGAATAATATCTCAAGTTTTCACGAATTCTATCAAATACAACAATTGTATCGTGAACAGAGAAACCGATTACAGTCAATATCGCAGTGATAAACAATCCGTCAATCTGCACGTTATATACAAGACCTAGTATTGAAAACACACCGCATACAAAGATTACGTCATGCAATACCCCTAAAATCGCAGCGAGTGCATAATCAAATCTAAATCTGAATGACAGATAAGCAACAATTCCTAAAAATGCAAGAGTCAGTGCAATTAAAGAATTTTTAAACAATTCCTTACCCATAGTAGGTCCCACTGAACTTACTGACATCAATTCAGGATTTTTATATTGATTGGTCATAACAGACGTGATAGTTTCACCGTCAGTAGAATCTTTGTCAATAAATTTGGTTCTTACTGAAATTATTGACTGAATTTCAGATTTTGTATTTTTCTGCTGATCGTTATTTACATTTAAAATTTGCAAATAAGGGTTTTCAATCCCTTTTTCTTCCAAATTAGATCGAATTTGAGTAAGATCTTTACTTGTAACTTTTTCTTCAATACCATATTGCAAAATTGTACCACCGGTATAATCAATACCGACTTTCATCGGAGCATGATTTTGGTAAGTAACAGATGAATATATCATTGCGATAATACCCGGCACTAAAAGGATAGTAGTTAAAGCCATCCACCACCATCTGTATTTTACAACGTGTACCAAATGTTTTCTGCCTGTATTTAACATTTTTATTTACCTTTCTATAATTGCCTTAACTTGACTAATCCAATATTCCGAAACGTGCTTTTTCTCTTTGAGTTTCAGCAGCCTGATAACTTGCACCGATTTCTTCTTTTTTCAATCCGAACAATCCAGGATGTTTCAATTCACCTGTACCAAAGATCAAATGCATAAAGTTTTTAGTAACAGTAATTGCTGAGAACATAGATACCATAACACCTAAAGCCAGTGTCAAGGCAAAACCTTTAACAACACTTGTACCTAAAAGGTAAAGTATCACACAGGTGATGATTGTTGTCATATTTGAATCGAAAATACTTGTGAATGCTCTGTCAAATCCTGAATTAATCGCTGTGAATAGGTTTCTGCCGGCTCTTAATTCTTCTTTAGTTCTTTCAAAAATAAGAATATTAGCATCAACTGCCATACCTATTGAAAGAATGAAACCTGCAATACCTGCAAGAGTTAACGTAACAGGAATTACTTTGAATAGAGCAAATAATATTAAACTATAAATAATTAATGCAATATCAGCAATCAAGCCCGGTACATGATAGAACGCAATCATAAATATCATAACCGCAGCTAAACCGATTATACCTGCTTTTTTAGAAGCTGCAATACTATCAGCACCCAATGTAGGACCTACGGTATTTTCTTCAACAATTTCAGCCGGTACAGGAAGAGCACCCGCATTTAATAAATCAACCATTCTTTGAGCTTCTTCATAAGCAAAGCCACTGTCTCCACCTGAAATTTGAGCATTTCCGCCATAAATCGGTTCTCTGATTACAGGTGCTGATTGCAATTCTCCATCAAAGAAAATAGCCATTTGCTGATCTACAAGAGCTTCTGTCAATTCTGCGAATTTTTTTGCACCTTCTGCATTAAATTCTAATGATACAACCCATTGACCTGATGAATCTGTTGTTAATTGAGATTTTGACAAATCTTTACCAGTCAAACCTGTTGACTCCCAAGTAACAACACCTTTTTCTGCTTTACCAGGTTTCTTAAATTCTAATTGAGCAGTCTCTCCGATAAATGCTTTTGCTTCTTTTAAATCTGTTACAGCTGGAATTTCAACAAGTAATCTTTTTTCGCCAACTTGTTGAACAACAGTTTCTGCAACACCTAATTTATTTACCCTTTGCTCAATAGCGAATTGTAAATGACTCATTGTTTCAGGAGTAATTTCTTTTACCTGATCAGTTGTCTGCGCTTCTAGTACTAATCTTGATCCGCCGACCAAATCAAGGCCTAACTTTGTGGGCTTCATAATTATTACTGCAATTGATGCTATCACAATTGCGGCAATTACCCAGAACATAATAATTTTGTTTTTCACTTTTTTATTCCTCTTTAATGTCTCTTATATTTCAT
>CALVAU010000200.1 GCA_944325615.1 Candidatus Gastranaerophilales bacterium
TTATTATAGGCTTCTACATAATTAGGATCTAGTTCGACTGCTTTATCATAATCAATCATTGCTCCCGTATAATCGTTTAATGCTCTTTTTGCATTCCCGCGATTATTATAAGCTGGTGCTAAATTTGGCTCCAATTCAATTGCTTTCTCATAATCCTTTATTGCTCCTAGATTATCTTTTAATGCCCTTTTGGAGTTTCCACGATTATTATAGGCTTTTACATAAGCTGGATCTAGTTCGATTGCTCTATCATAATCTTTTATCGCGTCTTCATAATCTTCTTGACTATATTTTACATCTGCGCGATTTTTATAGGATAGTGCATAATCTGGATCTAGTTCTATCGCTTTATCAAAATCCTTTAATGCTCCTAAATAATCTTTTTGCTCATATTTTGACCTGCCTCGTTCATTATACCCTTCGGCACTCGTCAACTCTTGGTCCAATTCATCACCATAACTATTCAAATCTATAACTCCCAAATTTTTATTAAAACATTTATAATTATAACATATTACTTGTCAAATTTAAACTGTATATTGATTTATGTTATTTTATTTCAAAATTTTTGCAATAAAAAAGCGGCTTTATCAATAAGCCGCTTTTTTATTTTAGTGTTTTTTACTAAATTGCAATTGTTGTAGCTTCGATTTGTAATTCTATCGGAGTTTCTTCTACAACTTCAACTTTTACTGGTTTTACAGCCTCTGTTTTTACCGCAGGCGCTGCTGTCTTTGCCGGCGTTACAGGTTTTGTTGCTTTAACCATCATCGGATCAGGATTTGCTTTGTAATGATGATAATCTGTCATAATCTTATTCACGAAACGTTTTGTCTCAGCATAAGGTGGAACAGCCTTGTATTTTTTTACATTTCCCGGTCCTGCATTGTATGCAGCAAGTGCCAATTCCATTGAACCGAACATCTTGTACATCATCTTGTAATACATAATACCACCGCGGATATTATCATTTAAAGAATAAGGATTTAGCCCCATTCTTCTTGCAGTTGAAGGCATTAACTGGAACACTCCAACAGCACCGTGGCTGCTTCTTGCTTCATGCCTAAAACCTGATTCTGTTCTTGCAATAGACAACGCAATTGCAGGGTCAACTCCCATTTCAAGAGCGTGTTTCACTATTGCTGCTTTCACCGTATTTACATCTGATGCTTGTGCGGGCGCAAAAAGACCTATACACATCAGTGTAAGCGTGAATAGTAATAGTTTTTTCAAAATGTAATCCTCTGGTTGTAAATTGAGAATTCCTGAAAGCTTCTTTACTCCCTCTCTTTTTCAAGGAACTTAACTTCCAAGAATTAAATTTATACCTCTATAATATTACAAAAATTTCAAATTTCAACCCCTAACACTCAAACAACCGCCAAAGTCCTTGCAGCACAAGAGGTTTACAATTGTAAAAATTACAATTATTTGTCAAGTATAAAGTCAAATTTGTAAATTTGCGATAATGTTTTTTTATGATAGAATTTGAATATAATTAGTCAGAAAAATTAAGGAGATAGAAATGAAAAATAAAAAATTAGCAACAATCGGTGTATTTGGCGGTTCAGGATTTTATAAATTCCTTGATGACATTGAAGAAGTAAGAGTAGAAACTCCTTATGGTATGCCGAGCGACAATCTTTTCATCGGCAAAATTGGCCCGCACAAAGTTGCTTTTATGCCAAGACACGGCAGAAACCATACTATTTTACCGCATCTTCTTAATTACAGAGCAAATGTTTGGGCTATGAAATCTGTTGGTGTAGAAAGAGTAATCTCACCATGTGCTGCAGGTAGCTTGCAAAAACACGTTAAACCCGGTGATTTTGTAATTTGTGATCAATTTGTTGATTGGACTGATGGAAGAAAATCAACTTTCTTTGAAGGCCCAATCGTAACTCACCCGTCAGCTGCTGAAACTTATTGTCCGGAATTAAGAAAAATTGCAATTGAAACAGGAAAAGAACTTGGAATTACAGTACATGAAACCGGTACTGTTGTCGTAATTAACGGACCAAGATTTTCAACTAAAGCAGAATCTAAATTCTTCACAAACCAAGGATGGGAAGTAATCAATATGACAGCATTCCCTGAAAATTACCTTGTAAAAGAAATGGATATGTGTCCTGTAAATATTTCTTTAATTACAGATTATGATGCTGGTCTAGTAGGAGATGTCCCTCCTGTTTCTCACCACGAAGTAATTGAAGTATTTAACAATAACCTTTCTAATTTGAAGACATTACTCTTCAAGATGATTGAAAAAATTCCGGCAGAACGCAATAATTGTAATTGCGCTAATACAAAGAAAAGTTCTCAAATGTAAGATATAACAGCAGTAAAGGATTTTCATGATTCAAGGTTTAATATACGGAATTAATAATATATTTTTAATATTCTATATACTAATCATATCTCGTTTCCTTTTAAGTTGGGTACGCAGACTTGATTGGGGGCGGCAACCATTTAAATTTATCTGGCTTTCTACAGAGCCATATTTAGCGTTATTCAGAAGATTCATTCCGCCAATTGGAATTATTGACATATCAGCCATGGTTGCTTTTATAGCACTCCAAATTGTTCACAACCTGCTGCTTATAATTTTGGCGCAGTTTGTATAATATTGCTAAACTTGTAAAAAAAATGTATTTGGTATAAAATCTGTCTGTTATGAAAATTATAATTTACGGTGCGACTGATGTCGGATGTCTTCTGGCTACTGAATTTTTTGAAGACCATGACATAACAATTATTGATAAAGAAGAAAACAGAACTGATGAATTCAACAAACTTGATATAAGTTTTGTTCAAGGCAATGCTTCTGATCTTGAGGTTTTGGAATGCGCAGATATAAAAAATGCTGATATATTTATTGCCTGCACGGCAATGGATGAAGCAAATATTGTAGCATGTCTTGCAGCTAAAAGATACGGAAAAATAAGAACTATTTGCTTTGTAAGTAAGGAAGAATACAAAAACACTTTAACTTATCAAAAAAGTGATGATTATTTTACCGATGTATTTATTGATTACATCATCTGGCCGGAAGAACTATTAACTCAGGAAATTTTCAGAATTGTAACAGTAGCACATGCTCTTGATGTCGAAAACTTTGCAGATGGTAAGGCTAGATTGCTTGAATATAAAGTAAAAGATAATCTTGCTATCGTAGGCAAAAAAATAAAAGATGTCGGATTTACGAACGACACTCTTATCGTCGGAATTACCAGAGACTCTCAATTATTTATCCCGAACGGTGAAACGGAAATTCTGGCAAACGACAAGCTAATTTTTATGGGTACTTCACATTCGCTTGATATCTTAGCAGGAACGTTCTTCCACGAAAAAGAACAGGTTAAAAACGTTGCAATAATCGGCGGCGGAAATGTAGGTATGATGCTTGCTCAAAGTTTAGAAACCTTAAAAATCAAAACTAAAATTATTGAAAAAAATCTTGAAAGATGCCAATACTTAGCTGAAAATCTTCATAACACATTAGTAATTAATGGCGATGGTACAGATCTCAAATTGTTGGATGAAGAAGATATAGGATCTTCTGATGTAGTAATAAGTGTTACGAATAATGATGAAAGAAACTTGTTATGCTCGCTGCTTGCAAAACAATTGGGTGTAAAACGAGTAATTGCAAGAGTTTCAAAAGTCCTAAACATACCTCTTTTTGAAAAAGTTGGTATTGATATAGCAATTTCACCGAAAAATTCAGCGATTAACGAAGTGAGAAATGACTTACAAGAAAATGATGTTGATATCCTGGCAACGGTTGAACAAGGTCAAGCAGAAGTTCTTGAAATTGGAGTGCTTCCTGATTTTAATAACCAAAAAGTTATGGATTTACAATTTCCAAGAAGTGCAATTATCGGCACAATTGCAAGAAGCAATTCTGTTATAATACCGAAAGGTACGACTGAGTTGAAAACCGGTGATATTTTAATTATATTCACAAAAGCTGAAGATGCTTTGGAAATTAAGAAATTTTTTAAGGTAAAGTAATATGCGTTTAAGTTATCTTGCAAATGCAATCGGATTGATATTAAAATACATTGGATTTGTTATTCTGACTCCAATTATTATTGCAATAATTTATAAAGATTATACATCAATTTTGCCTTTTTTAACAGCAGGTCTTGCTTCAATTACAGCTGGACATACTCTTCGTAAAGTTGTTAAAAATGCTTATATAATCGAAAACCTTAACGATATTAAAAAATCCGAAGCTCTTTGTATTGTAACCACCTCTTGGATTTTATTCGGAATAATCTCAGCCCTGCCGTTTTTATTCTACGGACTAAACCCTATTGATGCTTTATTTGAGGCAGTATCAGGGATTACAACAACAGGAGCTACAATCATAACAAATTTTGATTATCCAAAAACCTTCTTTTTCTGGAGATCATTAACCCAATGGCTTGGCGGCTTAGGTATTATAGTATTATTTATCGCAATTCTACCTCAATTTGCAGTAGCTGGACGTCAAATGTTCTTCGCTGAAGCTCCAGGTCCTACTGAAGATAAAATTACTCCGAGAATTCGAAATACTGCATCTGCATTATGGAAAATTTACGCAGGCCTAACTGTAATTTTAGTAATTTTATTCCACATAGCAGGAATGCCGATATTTGATTCTGTATGTAACTCTTTATCTACATTGGCTGCTGGGGGATTTTCTCCAAATTCATTAAGCCTTGCTGGATACAATTCCTACGCTATCTATTGGATAACAACAATTTTTATGTTCATAGCAGGTGCAAGTTTTATCTTGCAATATAGAGTTTTAACTCAAAGAAAGCCCTCATTACTTTTAACTAACGAAGAATTTAAAACATATTTTGGAATGATCTGTTTTATGGCATTACTAATTGCCGTTGCCCTATTTTTCTGCGACGGATACAACATAAAAGATGCCCTTACTCATGCTTTTTATCAGGTAATAAGTATTACAACATCCACAGGGAGCGCTAGCGTTGATTTTGCAAAATGGCATTTTATCCCGCAAGCTCTTTTATTTACGGTAATGTTTATGGGCTCCTGCGCAAGTTCTGCAGGCGGTGGTATAAAAATGACAAGATGGATTTTGGTGTATAAATCAATGAAAAATTCATTAACAAAAATTCTTCATCCAAATGCTATTTTGAATGTCAAAGTTGATAACGCAATAATCCCTCATGAAATTTTAAATCAAACTGTCGTATTTGTATTTTTCTATTTCTTATGTTTCGCAATTGGTGCAATTCTAATTACATTAATAGAACAAAATATTACAATAGGTATTACAAGTTCTATATCTGCTCTAGGTAATATCGGACCTGCTTTCGGTAACGTTGTAGGACCTATGGGCTCATTTAGCAGCTTGCATGTATCGTCAAAAGTAATTATGACTATTGCTATGCTTGTCGGCAGATTAGAAATAATCCCATTTTTAGTATTATTCCAAAGAGATTTTTGGACAATTAAAGAGTCTAATTAGTATAATTTTTATCTATTGTAAATAATTTTATAAGACCTAAAAGTTTATAGATTTCTTTATTTGGATAATAATATTCTTTCTGTAAAACTGTAATTCCAAAAAGTTTTATCTTTTCCTTTTTGCCTGTTTTACAAGGATAAAATAACGGGATATCATGATTTTTCATAAAATTATACAATTCTTTATAAGCTGCGATATTATCACTTGTAGCACTTGAAGATCTTCTTGTAACAATAGATCCGCTGTTTCTTCTATAAAAATAATATGTATCAGGAACTGTTACCAAACCTCTTAGCCCATATACAACCTGAACTAACCAGATAACATCTTCAAAAATCTTACCTTCTGGAAATTTTACACCTAAATTTATCAGGGCATCCCTTTTATAAATCTTGTTCCAAATATAATTAAATTTCGGGATAAAAGATTCTCTAATCTTATCAGAAGGATTTATAAAAAGTTCTTCTTTTTTATAATTTAGCCTTTTACTTTTTCTAAACTTATCGCATCGAACAAAGTTTGTAACTGCAATTTCACTATCAAACCTTTTCGCTGCATAATAAAGTCTTTCATAAAAATCCGTTGCTACCCAATCATCGGAATCAACAAAACCTATATACTCACCGTTTGCAATAGCCAAGCCTTCATTTCTAGCAGCACTGACACCCTTGTTAAATTTATTATCAATAAGCTTTATTCGTGAATCTTTTGTAAGATAATCCGAAATTATAGATAGAGTCCTATCAGATGAATTGTCATTAATTACGATAATTTCAATATCTTCTAAAGTCTGATTGATTAAAGAATCCAGACATTCTCCAATGTATTTCTCAACATTATAAGCAGGTATAATAATCGACACTTTAGGATTTTCAGACTTATCAGTCTTATTATCAATATTCATGTTTTGATACCTTTTATTTATAACTATTGGAAATCACCGTATTTTTGTAGCCATTTTGTCGGTTTTACATATCTAAAACCGCCTTTACCGCAATATCCTTTATAAGCTTGCTCCGGAGTTGGTCGGCCATGAAATACTAAGATTTTTACATCTTTAGGCTCTTTAGGAACTCTGAAAAAGTTTATCGGGAACGGCCATAGACAATGTCTTTTAAAACTTACACACCAAGACTTGTCCCAATATTTCAAAATACCTTTCTTCTGCATTTCATAAGACAAATATGCCTGCTCATTTCTATATGTATCACAAATTGAATTTCCTAACTTATAAAAATTTTCCAAAACATCAGGATGTTTTCCGATTTCAAATCTAAAAACTGAAGAATTACCGATAATATCATTTTGAAAATCCCAATCTTTAACAATTAAAAAATCACCTTCAACTTCAAAAAACGGAGTCAAGTCTTCTTTTATTACTACATCTAAGTCAAGAAAAAGAGCTGTGCCTTCTAAATCTGCTAACTTTTCATTAAACAAAGAAAGTTTTCTCCAGCCTCTATCTGGAATATTTTTATTCTCAACAAATTCAGGTAAATCTCTTACTTCAACGCCGTCCATTAATCCTGTACCATCATCCGTAAAACATACAAATCTATAAGGCTTAGGCATATGCTTATCAACCATTTTATACAAACGATTTACATAAGATGCTCCAAATTTATTACCCCATTTTATACAAATGATATTCCGCATAAACAAACCCTCTTTTTCAAATTCCTAACTGAATACATAATATTATAAAACTTTTTTGTATGCAACTTTTATAACTATTGAAACAATTTAATATTTATAAATGATTAAAATGAACAATTAATATAATAAAATCGTTTATAATATGTGAATCAATATTGAGGACATTCAGAAAA
>CALVAU010000201.1 GCA_944325615.1 Candidatus Gastranaerophilales bacterium
TTTTTGATAATTGTATTAACATAAGAGGAAGTTAAATCTCCTTTTTTGTCAGCATTCATAATAGCTTTAAGATGGTCAACAACTTTTGCTAGATTTGGGTTTTTATCAAGTAGTATTTGACCTGTTGAAATAAATGATAAATAAGTTCCCATCGGGTTATCTTTTAGAGTTGCTAAGTTTTTTGGACCCATCTCTAGTACATTTTTAATTAAATTTAATCTTTCAATCTCATTACCTTTGCTGAGGTATTTGCCTGTTGTACTTTCTAAAACACTAAGCGTATGAAGCTTGCATCCGAATGCTTGATTTGAGGGGGTTGGTTGTATATTCATATATTCTCCTTTTTGTTTGTAAATTCTGTAAAACTTATAAATATTTTTTTTTGCCATGAAAAAATATTTTTGTAATAAAATTTAATTATTAAATTTAATTATTAGATAAGGAGTTTTATATGAAAAAAATTGCAATATTAGGATCAGGTGAGGGTAATATTTTTGAAGCAATAGTCAATTATTTTGCAGAAGAAAATAGAAAAGGAAAAGTCGAAATATTTTGTCTTTCGGATGATTACAATTCTGAAATTTTGAATAAGGCGAAAAAAATGAATATCAGTTATAAATATTTGCCTTTTGAAGAAAATTCAAATTATTTTGCAACTCAAAATTTTGATTTAATAATTTTAGATTATTATTCAAAAGATTTAACTGCAAATGTTTTGGAACTGGGTAGATTTATTAATATTCATCCGTCTTTATTGCCTGCTTTTAAAGGAAAAGATGCAATATCAAGAGCGTTTGAAGCTGGAGTAAAAGTTAGCGGAGTTACAATCCATACAATGACCAATCAAATTGACGGCGGTAAGATTCTTGCACAATTCCCAGTGCTAATAGGAAATGCTACTCATTTTGATGAATTTCAGGCAGAAATTCACAAATTGGAACGCCTTATTACACCAATTGTAATTGATAAAATTTTGGAAGACAAAGTATTTGATTTTTCAGATTTAATTTCTACATCTTCTTGCGGCGGTAATTGTGGTGGGTGTGGAAACTGCTCATAAAATACTTAAAAAGTATTAGTGATTTTTTTTGCTAATTAATGTATAATTTATATATACTAAAAGAGATAAATGAGGATTGTTTCATGTCGATTGATGATGCATTGGTTATGATTTTAGCAGGGGGAGAAGGAAAAAGACTTTATCCATTAACAAAAGATAGAGCAAAGCCTGCAGTTCCATTTGGTGGAAGATATAGAATTATTGATTTCGTTTTGAATAATTTTATAAATTCCGGATTTTTCAAAATTAAAGTTTTGACTCAATATAAATCAGATTCTTTGAATAAGCATATTACAAGAGGGTGGGCTCTTTCACCTTTTTTAAATCAGTATGTTGATTTAGCACCTGCGCAAATGCGTACAGGATCGGATTGGTATCGAGGTACAGCTGATGCTATTTATCAGAATGTTTTTCATATAACGGATGAAAATCCAAAATACGTTTGTATTTTTGGTGGAGACCATATATATAAAATGGATGTCTCTCAAATGTTGGATTTTCATAAATATAACTGTGCTGATTTAACAATATCAGCAATACCTATACCTATTGAAGAGGCTCACGAATTCGGAATTATAGAAGTTGATGACAATTGGCGATTGACAAATTTTGTTGAAAAGCCAAAAGATAAACCAAAATCAATCCCGGGTAATCCAAATTATTGCTTAGCCTCTATGGGAAATTACATTTTTGATAAAGATGTTTTATTAAAGGCATTGGATGCAGATGAAAAAATAGAATCCTCAAGTCATGATTTTGGTAAGAATGTTATTCCTATGTTGTTGGAAGAAGGCAAAAGAATTTATGTATATAATTTTGCCTCAAATACTTTCCCTGGTATGACAGATGCCGAAAGAGGATATTGGCGTGATGTAGGAAGTATTGATGCATATTGGCAAGCTAATATGGATTTATTAGATAGTGCTCCTGAATTGAATTTATATTCAAGAGAATGGCCAATTAGAACATTTAATTATAATTACCCTCCGGCTAAATTTATATGGTCTGAAGGTGATCGTGTTGGTATGGCAACAAACTCTATGGTATCAGAAGGCTGTATTGTATCAGGTGGTGGTTTGTCAAGATGCGTCTTGTCACCACGCGTAAGAGTTAACAGTTATTCTCAGATTTCAGAGAGTATATTGATGGAAAATGTTGATATTGGTAGATATTCTCGTATAAGAAGAGCTATTATTGATAAAAATGTTGATATCCCGCCAAATACTCGTATAGGATTCAATAGAGAAGAAGATGAAAAACGAGGTTTCTATGTATCACCCGGTGGAATCACAGTTGTGCCTAAAGGTGCTATTTTATAGAAATTTAGTTAAAAATTTTAACTTTTCAAAATTTGGATATCTGTTTTTTAGGATTATAAATTGAGAAAGCTTAAGAGTTTTTCGTGAGGGATAAATTTTTGCCATACTTGCAGCAAGAGCATTTTGTGCTTTTTGCAGCAACGGGTGTTCCGATTCAAAAACTTCTTTTATAAATTTTAAATGATTCATGCTTAATTCAAAAGCTCTTTCATTTTGGTTTGTCTCACATAAAGTTTTGTATGTAAGATCATAAAAATCACTTAAATCTTTCATACTTGAGCTTATTTGATATTTTGTAGCTCGAGGGGCTTTTGTTCCATCATTATAAATTTTTGCTAAATTAATTCTAGCTTGACCTTTATCTCCGCTTATATATGGTACATAGACGTTATTTAAAAAGTTTGTTTTAAATTCTTGATATCTCATATTCACCTCAAATAGAGTAAGTCCAAAAATAAATAATTTTGCTTTATATATTTTTTTTGTAAAATTTTTGTAATAATATAAATTTTGTAAGCAATTCTAAAGCTTCATTGTCTTTATTGACTTGGGTAGAAATATTATGTCATTAGCCGGAATAACATCATACATAAAAAATTCTTATCTGTATCGTGTTGCAAAATCAGGTTCAAATAAGGTACAGCAAGCTTTTTATGACTGTATTCCAAATACTTCAATCGGCAGTGAAAAATGGCAAAAAAGAATTAAATGGGTCGGCAGTGAAATATCATCTCCGGAAAACCGTCTTATACTTGGTGTAACCGCGTTAATGTCTCAACCATTTATTGACGGACATAACAAAAATGTTGATGCTGAAACAAGGAGAGTTTCAGTCTGCCGTACAATAGCAAAAATTATTGCTGGTACATCGACCGGTGTACTTATAAGATATGGATGTATCGGAGCAATTAACAAATGGTCGAAGCTACCTTCTTCAGTCGATAAATTAGGTCAGAAAGTCAAACTTAATAAATTAAATACATTCTTTTCTCCCGGTAATGCAGGACATGATTTATCAGAGGCTGTAAAACAGTATAGAAAAACTTTAGGAACTATTCTTTCCTTGTTTGTTATGTCTATAACTAATTTTGTGATAGATGCACCACTTACAAGGTATTTAACCAATAAATTTATAGATAAGTCTGGAGGTGTAAAACATGACACTTCTAAATAATATGGCTGAAATTACATCTAAAAAATTTATGGGACTTAAAAATTACCTTTACAAGCATTACGGTGAAGAGCCCGGAAAAATGCTTGTGCATACAGGTGTTTTAAGCTGGACATTATCAGCAGCTGCACAGGTTATGGCTGTTGCTTTTAACGATAAAATTTCTAAGAAAGAAAAGTTATTTTTAATTCCGCAAGAATGTGCTGATGCTGCAATAAATATATTATCTTTTTATCTTGTAACAAATGCTTTTACTAATTTTGGTGTTAAGCTCGTGAAAATGGGTAAACTTACAACACCAAAAATTGATAAATATTTGAAAGATAACAAAATAGCAGATATCGGCAAAATAACAACTGATATTTCTAAAAATATGGAGGGAGAAGTCTTAGATGAATTTAAAAGCCTTAAAAGCGGTATTAGTATGATTACTAATACTATTGGTTCAATTGCATCTTGTAATATACTTACACCTATTTTAAGAAATGAATATGCTGCAAGAAAACAAAAAGAAATTCTTTCTAAAAATAACCTCTCAAATAAGCCGAATGAAATTCCTATAAATCCCAATAGCAAGCCTTTAAATATGGAGGCTTATCAAAAACTTGCTTATTCAAAGTTTTCTAATTCAGGAATGAAAGTTTAGAATACAAAAATATTAACGACTCCGAGTATGATAAAGGCTATCATTACTGTAAATATCGTCATTATCAAGTAAAACGGATCTAATTTGTTGTTTGTGTGCAGTGAATAAATTTTATTTAGAATATTTTTTGAATAATCTTCTTTCGCTTCATTCTTTGTTTTGTCAAAAGATGAGTGCAAAAGTCTTTTGAATGTATATATATCTTCCAAATCTTTTCGTGCGATTGGATTTGATATAGCTATTTTTTTTATCCTAATATTTTCTTCATCACTTAATTCATTATCAATGTATGCTGACAAATTTAATCTAAAGTCCTCATATTGTTTTGTTAAATATGGATTTTCGTCCTCGTCATCTTCTGAGTGAATTTTATTTGAAATTTCTGTAAAATTATTAACAATTTTTTGCAGTTTCTTTAGTTTTTCACAGCATTCAGGACAAATACTCAGGTGATATTCTACATATTTTTTTAATTGATCATTAAGTTTATTTTCAACGTAAAATGTAAGCAGAGCGCTCACCTGTTCACAAGTTAGTTGTTTTTGCATTAATAACTCCTTTCTAAATGTATGACTTGAGACCTTCTTGTAATTTGCATCTTGCGCGTGCAATTCTAGATTTGACTGTACCGACATTTGTATGAGTGGCTTTTGCTATTTCTTCATAACTAAGCCCTTGCAATTCTCTTAGAACAATAGCTATCCTGAAATGTTCAGGTAAGTTTTGAATTGCTTCTTTTATAATTTTTTCTATTTCATTAGTTATACATTTTTCATGCGGCTTACATTTTTTATCCGGAATAAGAGAGAGCATGTTAAAT
>CALVAU010000202.1 GCA_944325615.1 Candidatus Gastranaerophilales bacterium
GATACCGTACATCATAAAATCTAGAGATTTATTTTCATTTTTTAATTCTTTATAAAGTATGTTTGCTGATTGAGTTCTAATTTTTGAAGATGGTCTTTTATAAAATGGATAATTAAACATCAACTCAATGCTACTATCTTGACCAAAAGCAAAAACTGGTAAACTAATAGTTATAAAAACTAATATTAAGAATACAAAAATCTTTTTCATTATTTGAATTATAAAATAAAAATAGTTTATATAAATAAAGTTTATATAAACTATTTTCGATAATATTTTCAATTCTACTAATATTAAACATAGCCAAGTGATATGAAAATATTTTTTATCTTCAATAATGTTTTTGTAAATGATGCCAATTCTTTTTCTGAAATAAATTTCGCTAAAATACAAAGTAATTTATCATTTTGAGGAAGGTTTTCTGAATATATTTTTTGTCAAAGTTGTGTCAATTCATAATATTGAACTTTTATATCACAATTATTTTGATTTACTTCAATTATCAACCTTTTGAGATACCATTTTATCTATATACTTTTTATCACGCATCAAGACTATTGCTAGGGTATCTTTGTTCAAATGCGGATATAAAACAAAAGTCTCAAGAATTAAATATTCATCTAACGTAATTTTGTTTTTGGAGCCTTCTGCAAATAATTCTCTAGCTATATTTGAAAATATTCTCGACATTATTTCCAATTGGAAAGTAAAACTATTAATATAATTCTTATTTTTGACCATAATAGCTCCATTTTATTCTTATTAATCTCTCTTCTCTGTATTTTACTTTTATAAATAAGAATTACTTTTCAAAAATCAATATTTTTCGAGCTTATATTCTTGTTAATTTACATTTTTTAATTTAATTAATATTCATTTACATTATACGAAATTTATTAAAGATTTATTGGATCAAGACCGTTAGATTTACTGTATCTTTTTTTCCGGAAGAGAGTATTTATATTAAGAAAGGATGGAATTAGTATGACAACTTCTATTTCTTCAGTGAGTGCTGGCAGCTCTAGTGCCAGTGAATCCATTTTGAAAAAATCTACACTTAGTAGCGACACAAAAGCTAAACTTGAAGCATTAGGGATTACGGCTACTGATGGAATGACTGAATCTCAAGCTCAAAGTAAAATCGCAGAAGCTGAAGCTCAGAAAAATGCACAAAATCAAAGTAATCAACAAGGTAATTCTTCAGAAAGCGAACTTCTTTCTGAAGCAAAATCCCTTGCCGGAGCTGTTGGTGTTTCAGTTGGGACAGATACCGATATCAGTGAAATTTTAGATGACATCGGAGCTGAACTTGAAAGTATGCTTGAAGATGCAGAAAATAATCCTGCGGTACTTTCACAATTATCAAATTATTTATCGCAATTATCTAGTCTTAATGAAAGGTATAACAGCTTGCAGACATCACAAGCAAGTATGTATTCTGCAATGAATATGATCTCTACAAACAATAAAATATCTTTAGGATTATCCTAAATTTTAAAGAACCGAGATTATTCTATCTCGGTTCTTTTTTAAGATATTTTTTAAGGTAATATCATATCTGATTTTGATAATTCGATTTCTTTAAATATCTTTTTCAGAGCTGTTCCAGGTGGCAATTTATCTACATACGAATCCAGATATTTACTTGCAATAAGCCACTCATCACGGTCTTTACGATATAGAACATCCACTTGAGCATATATATCGCCGCCTTTTAAAGTTGTAGTATCGACATTTTTTGATTTTAAAAATTTAACAAAATTATCAAACAATTTATAACTTTTATTACTGTCAGGATAAAAGCGTGCGCCTAATACTACAGCCTTTAAATTTTTATTTGTAAAATCTATTTTGTCCTGCATGAATTCTTTAATCTTTAAAAACTTTGCATTTTCAGGCTTGGTCGGGCATATATGCATCATAAAAACATCTTTCCCGTCAGTAATCCCACACATTGTACAATCAATTATTCCTGTCGTATAAACTTGCTTACCACGTCTGCTTTCAGCGCAAGTCCATGGACTATTTACTGAATGCCTTTTTGAAATATCACTTATCAGATCTTCAAAAAGTGCAGTTTTTATAGGTCTTATTGCTGAAGTAAATGTAATATTATCGTTCATATTTACTATAAGACCAAACAAATATTTTTTTGCTAATTACAACAACCCTAATTTTAATTTATTTAACATAGCAATTTGATCTGTCCCCTGCCCTCTATCTACAAATTGCTCAGAAGATACTTCCTCTTCAGATTTCTGCTTGTTATCATTAGGATTTTGCAGTTTTGAATTCTGACTTTCTTTTGCCTGTTCTATTCTTTGAAGTTTTGCCTTGTCAACACTTTTATCTCCGGTAGGTTCAATACCGTAAGCTCTCAATTGACGCATTATTCTTTGATATTCTGAATCCATTGTCATACATGATGACATTGATATCGCATTAATTGACATCTTAGCTCTACTCCAACTATTATATATTAAATATATACCATTATATATACTAATTTATTCAATTTTGTCTAATTCTTTTACAATTCTTAAAAATAGCAGCT
The DNA here is from genome assembly GCA_944325615.1 of Candidatus Gastranaerophilales bacterium. Taxonomy (GTDB): domain Bacteria; phylum Cyanobacteriota; class Vampirovibrionia; order Gastranaerophilales; family Gastranaerophilaceae; genus Scatenecus. The sequence goes on from CALVAU010000202.1 coordinate 2,555, forward strand.
TATATAAATAGTTAATCCAATTTATTTTTTCCATTTTTTTTAATAATTAAGTTATGATTTATTTTTATGATGATGATTTTTTCAATAAGTTAAATAAGCCAAAATTCCAACCGCCAAAATGGGCTTTCAAATACGTTTGGTCAATACCATTCTTGCTTATGGGAATTTCTTTTATTATAATTTTATTCACCCCGCAATCTATTACTAAATATATTTGTATTTCAATATTTTTCATACAACTTTTTGTAAATTTATATTGGACTAAAGCTTTCTTTTTAGAACACAAACTAATTAAAGCCTTTATTATAGCGTTGATTCTTACGTTTCTTGTCCTTGCTATGATTATATATTTTTTAAATTTGTCAGTTATTGCAGGTTTTTTACAAATTCCATATTTTTTATGGCTGATTTTTGCCTGCATATTGAATATAAGTCTTATTAAATTGAATACATAAAAAAGACCGATTAAAATCGGTCTTATATTATATTCCATCCTATCCTTAATTATTTTCCTTTTACCTTATCCTTAATTTCCAACGAACTGAATTTTATTATGCTATAAAATTTGTTCCGTATCTGCTTGCACCATGGAAAAATGATTGTTTCATCATCTCTACCAAAGTTTTTCTGACTACTTGTCTTGTCTCAAATTTTACTTCACTTATTGCTTTTGAAGTTTCTTTATATTTTTCCGCAACAGAATTACCGAATAACAATGTATTTGTCATCTTTAAAGCCTCTCTTTTTCTTTATTTATCTCTCGTACTTATATAAAAAATTTCGGTAAAAAAATATTGACTTTTTATATTCATTTTATATAAATTATGTTACATTTATTTACAATTAATATTTTTTAAGTTTTGTGAAACATCCTATAACTTAATCGTAGAGAGCATTTCAAAAATTAAGCAGCAATTTTGATTAAAGATAAAAATATAAACTACCGATTATATATCTGTGTATTAATATGCCAAAACAAGGAGAAAAATATGGTAGATGCAATTAACGGCACATCAGGAATTAAACCGAAAGACCTGACAATTGATTGGAATGACTGTACCGCAAATGAAGTAATGGAATATAAAGATGAAGGACAAGAAGTCCCGGAAGCCATACTCGTTTGGGCACAAGATATGGCAAAAAATCAGGCAGCTGCAGACGAAATAACTTATGAAATGTCAATGAATAATCCTGAAGAAATGTCCGTAACAAATGCTAGTGGAGATTTAGGTACTAATCTAAGAGCTGAAATGCAGCAAAATGGAGTTCCTCTTGCTTCGCAAGCACAAGAATTTATCAATCAAAGTAATGAATATAGCAATTCAGTAACAGCTCTTGAAGATGAAATGGAAACTATTTTATCTCAATCTGAAGCTGCAGTTGAAAACGTCGAAGAATATTCAAATAATATAATTTCACAAATTCAAACGCTTCAAGCAAAACAAGAAGGTATGCAAAACAATACAACATCACTATTTGGAGCATTTGACGCTATTCAAATTGAAAATCAAATAAGAGAATTAGCAAATCTTGGAATTACAAATATTGAAAACCAAGCCCAATCAGTATATTCTGCGACAAACGGTATTGGCTCTGCAATAGATACAGCAACTGCAACCAACTCAATCGGTAATCAAACAATCAACATCGGAAACGAATTGTCAAGGATGAAGAATGAAAATTTAAACTATCTTGCAAGTGCTGCTATATCAAGTGGTAATAATGCTATTAACACTGCTCAAGAAGGAAATACCATTTTTAATGATACAGAAAACGAAAACACAGCAAATGAAGATCGTGCAACTCAAGCCCGCAACCAAGTTTCAAATAACACAGGGATTTTTGGTGTAAGCCCTGACAGAAATGAAACCAATGAAACAGAAGAAGATGTTCAACAAAACGCCACTGAAAACGCGACAAGAGATAATGAGCCAGTAAATGAAAGAGCTCAAGAAGCAACAGCTAAATTTGAACAAGATCGAGAAAACAATAAAGAACAAGCTGAACTAGATCCGACTCTTGCTGATACATCAATTACAACAGATCCTAACGAAATCCTCAAACGTAAAGAAAGACGAGGATTAACGTAAAGAATTAATCGCATCCTCAATATTTTCTGCATTATAAATATAACTACCGGCAACTAAAGAGTTTGCACCTAATCTGGTGCAGACTCTTGCTGTTTGGTCATTAATTCCGCCATCTACTTGGATAATAAGTTTTGCATCGGCAAATCTTTTTATAACAGAAATCTTTTGCGCGCAATCAGCCATAAACTGTTGCCCGCCAAATCCTGGCTCTACTGTCATAACTAGAATTAAATCAAAATACCCGAGATATTCTAATATTTCTTCGGGATTGGTTCTGGGTTTTATAGAAAGACCTGCTTTTATACCAAAACTTTTTATATAATCTGCAATTTCTACTATTTCTTTTCTTTCAACAGCCTCAAAATGAAAAGTTATTATATCAGCTCCGGCCTCAGCAAAAGCCCTAATATATTTTTTAGGATTTTCAATCATCAAATGCACATCAAAAGGAAGTTTAGTAATCCTGCGAATAGATTTTACGACAGGAACTCCAATTGTAATATTAGGAACAAAATGCCCATCCATAACATCAATATGAACCCAATCCGCGCCACCGTTTTCTAT
>CALVAU010000203.1 GCA_944325615.1 Candidatus Gastranaerophilales bacterium
CCTTTTTACCTACTTATATTAAAAATTGTTTACAATTAAACCTTTTACTGCGTAATATGTGATTTTCATAAAGGGTAATCATCACACTTTATACATATAATATAAACTATTTTTTAAATTCTGTCATTGGTTATTTATATTATTTGTTAAAATATGATGATTGTTTTTTTAATATTAGATGAAATTCAATTATATTAAAATCAAGTTTGTAACATTTTTTAACAAATACTACTCACTTTGGATAGTAATAACAAACTCGCTACCTTTTCCAACTTCACTATTTACAATAATTTTGCCCTTGTGTTTTTCAATAATTTTTGCAGAAATCGCCAAACCGAGTCCCGTTCCAACTCCTACTCCTTTTGTAGTATATCCGGCTGTAAAAATTTTATTAATTTCAGATTTTTTTATTCCTTTACCTGTGTCTTTTATAGACACAGTCAAAGTTTTGGGGGTATATGATGTTGTAATTTTTATCTTTCCTTCCCCTTCAATAGCTTGGCAAGCATTGACCAAAACATTGGTGAATACTTGATTTAGCATATTTGGATAGCATTTTATAAGAGGTATATCCCCATAGTTCTTTTCGATTTCAATTCGGTTCTTAGTTTCGTGTCTAATCAAGTCCAGCGTTAGATCCAGCTCTTTGTTAATATCAGCTTCCTGTAGTTCCGCTTCATCCAGTCTTACGAATTTTTTGAGTGAAGTAACTATATGACTGATACGTTGTATGGCTTCACGGTCAACATCATTGATATCAGCAAGTATCGAGGATATTTCTTCATCATTAATTTTAGGAATAAACTTCGCTAAAATAGCGTTGTTTGATTTAATGGAAGCAACAGGAGTATTAATTTCATGCGCCACACCTGCAACTAATTGTCCTAAAGACGCCATTTTTTCTGAGTTTATCAAATGAAGCTGTGTTTCTTTTAACTCTTTTAGGGTATTTTGCAGTTTGTGAACAGTTTGAATATTTTTATTATACAGTTCTGCTCTGATTATCGCGTTACCCAACTGAGCTGAAATTGCCTCAAGAATTTCAAGTTCTTCATTCAATTCTCTTCTTTGATAACTGAGCAAAACTATTGTGCCGATTAGGTTTTGCATATGAAAAACAGGTACAACTATTCTCATTACGGGCTGTTTAAAAGAGGGAGCATCCTTAAATTCTTTCAGGGTATGCTGTACTGAAATTCCGCCTGAGAGAATAGTTTCAAGGATTTCATCATCAAATTGAAACTCTTTTTTTAAATCCGAATTTTTAGAAGGATAGACCTCTTGAATTAAAAATTTATCATCCTCAAAAGATGCATAATAAGCTTTAAACGTTCCAAACATTATTGATAATTCTTTGAGAGCGGATTTGAGAATAACTGACAAATCCATTGAACCTCTTATGATGTTAGAAACTTTGTTTATGAGAGCGATTCGGATGGCTTGCGATTGAGCTTTTTGTTTAATTTTCATCAAGTCATTGTTCTGAATTTCCAGATATCTTATTTTCTCTTTCAATTTTTCATTTTGTTTTTCAACAGAATTCAATTCAGCTTCTGCGCTGATATCTGCAAAAAACATCAATGTATATCGCAACCTTTTTGTTGCATATAAGTCAAAATATTGAAGTTTACCATTTTCGTTTTGATATGAAATTCTTGCCGAAAAATCCTCCTTTGAAATCATCGAATTATAGATGGGAGAATAGTTTTCGATATTTTCACTTTCCAAAGGACAGATATCAAAATTTGCGTTATGCGAAAACTTTTTGATATCGACAAAGTCAGGAAAGTATCTTTTAAACTTATTGTTTTTATATATAACTTCCCTATTGCTGTTTAAAATAATTACCGCATCCCTAAAACGGTTAAATATATCAAACTTTTTCATGACTAAATTATAAATAATAAATACTTTATAATCAATTTGTTAAAAATTACAAAACCAAATCAAATGAAAGATTTTCGAATACAGTTTGCAAATTCATATTAACCGAAAATTGTTGTTTGGCTTTTTCTATATTTTTCATGTGCTTGATAAATTCATACTGCTTTGCACGACTCAAGCTCCCTTGTGAAACCACTGCAGCGAGATAGTTTTGCATCTGCGTAAGAATTATCATAGGATCGTTTTCTTCGGATAACACAAGTAATCTTTCATTAAAATCCAACACTTGAGAGCGTTCAATTTCTAAAAAGAAATCCATCAAATCTTTTACTATTGAAAAATCTCTATCCTCAGGAAGTTTTGAAGGCACAAAAAAGCTTTGCGCACGAGAAAGCACTGTCGTAATTACATCGGACTTATCTTTCGTCAAAAAGAAAAAAGTAGTCCCAGAAGGCGGTTCTTCAAACGTTTTTAAAAGTGCATTTGCCGCAGCTTCAGGGAAATTGATTTCATTTAACGGCGCAATATTGCCATCTTTGTCCTTGTCACAGAAAATCAACACTCTATGATATTCTGAAGAAATCAAAAGATCATTCTTAATCATTCTTGCTTGAGCTATAGAAATTACAGTTTTAGCATCATCATCTGACGGTTTGTTATCAACTTTTGAAATTGTTCTCACTTCAGGATGATTATTTTCTCTAATCCAACGACAATTCAGACAATCACAATCCGGCGTGTGAGTACCTTTACAATTTAGCATACGAGCAACTTCAAGTGCTATTTCATATTGCGCATTCAAATCATTTCCATATAACAAAATACAATGTGCAATATTTTTTTCAGGATTATTTATCCCTTTTTCAAAATATTCAATAAGTTTTGGATAATTTTCTCTTACACTATTTAAGGAAAGCATCTTCTACCTCCCTTTCCACGTCATAGGATTGACCTGATTTTATCTTAAATTCAGCCTCGGTTAAGTTTTTCTTTAACTTTACAAGGTCTTTCAAATTTGTTTTTTTAAGTTTCTGGATCGAAAGTTTCACAACATATTCATGTTGACCTGTCAATTTTCCAAGCTCAAAAGGTGTCATTTCAGAAGCTTTCGCCTTAATCACAATCCAACGTCTCAGCATTGTCTGTAAAGTTGATAAAATTTCAAGGGGATATTTTTTTTCCAACAGTTTTCGATATTCCAAAAGCGCTTTATCTTTTTGTCCAACCATCAAAAAATCAGAACAACCAAAAAGGTCTTTATTTGAAATACAAATATCTATTACCATCTCTTTTGTCGCAACGCCATCTGGGTAGCACATCAGCTTCAACTTTTCTAACTCCCCGTCCAATTGTCTTAAATTGTTTCCAACCTGCATAATTAAAGCAGTTATGGCATCAGGATTAATCTTCAAAGACTTAGACTTTGCAGATTTTTTTACCCAATCTTCTAACTCTGCTGTTTTGTATGTCGGAATTGTTGCACATTCTTTTGCATTGTGTTTTGCAAGAATTTTGAATAACTTTTTTCTGCTATCCAGCTTTTTCCCGCCATCTCTTGGTAAAGCTGCAACAAAGACTACATCAAGGTTTTCATTATTTCCTTCGATTGATGCTTCAATCTCTTTAATCTGTTTATCATCAAAAGTTTTTGTAAAATATTCAAGGCAGTTTATAACAACAAGCATCTTGCCGAACATCATCGGCTGAGAACGTAAAATCGAAATCAAATCGGGAAACTTCGGATTGTCATAAGTCTTGTAACTCATTTCAAGAAAATTTTTATCCAATCCCGACTTTAGTTTTTCAATCTCTTTTTCTATATTAAAATCTTCATCGCCGTAGAAAAAATATACTGCCATAATTAATTATTAGCATAAAATAAACATCTAAACAAACAATAATTAAAAAGCTCCTCACAAATGAAGAGCTTTTTGTAACTATTTTATATTCCAAATTATTTAGCTTTCAATTAATAAACTTGCACCAATAACACCTGCAGTATTACCTAGCTGTGCAGGTACAACTTCAACAGCTGAGCCAGCAATTTTCATAGCACGTTTTTTCAAAGCTTCAGTCAATGGAGCTAACAATAAATCTCCAGCATCTGCAACTCCGCCTCCTATGATAATTTTTTCAGGGTTAAGAAGGTTTACCACACTTGAAAGTCCTATGCCGATATATTCACCCATTATATTGAATATTCTCTGAGCAACAGGATCGCCTGCTTTTGCTGCTTCACAAACTATATAAGGTGTAATTTGTCCACCGTTTGCCATTTCTCTGAATTTTGTAGATTTTCCGCCTTTAATATATTCCTCAGCCATCGCAACAATTGAAGGTCCTGACGCAAAAGCTTCTAAACAACCTGTATCTCCGCATCCACAAATAGGTCCGCCAGTCATTTGAAGTTTGATATGACCGATTTCACCGGCTGCATTTGATGCACCTCTTACAAGTTTTCCGTTAATAATAAGACCTGAACCGATACCTGTGCCGACTGTGATACAAATCATATTTTCACAACCTTTACCGGCACCGTAATTTAATTCACCTAACGCAGCGCATCTTACATCATTATCTACACGAGTCGGGATTTTGAATTCATCTTCAATCAACTTTGCAATAGGCACCTCTACCCAACCTGGAATATTCGGAGCATTTCTTACAATACCTGCTTTATAATCAACTTGTCCAGGGAATCCAAATCCAATACCTTCAATATCTTTTGTATTTAATTTTGTTTCTTTTAATAAATCATAAATTGCTTGTTTAATGTTATTTACAGTATATTCATAACCCATTTCAGCACGAGTCGGAACTGAATTTGAGTAAACAATTTTACCTTTTGAATCTACAAGTGCAATTTTTACATTCGTACCACCAACATCAATACCAATTCTGTTTTTTGCCATTTCTTTTCTCCCCTTAAATAAAGTTATATTTCTATTCTATGACAAACATATTTTTTTTAAAACTAAAATTATTTTTGATTATGTATTGACAAAATCAAAAAGAGAGTTATCATGAAACTATAAGGAGGAAGATAAAATGTGCGAACATAATCATTGCAACCACGAACACGGACACTGCAATCATGGAGAAGGATGTCACGGAGAAGGTCATCACTGCGAAGGCAGAGGAGAACATCATTGCCAAGGACATGGTGAAGGTCACTGCGGACAAGGACAAGGCTGTGGCAGAGGTGGCAGAAGAGAAGGTGCCGGCAGAAAATGCGATGGCAAAAGAATTCCATTTAACAGAAGATTGAGTGAAGAAGCAATCCAAAGAATAAAAGATTATGCAGCCGAGCATAATATTACAGAAACCGAAGCTTTAGAAGCAGCTATAAAAAAATTGATATTCGAGGCAAGAAACAGATAAATTTAACTTAATAATTAGCAAATTAAAAACGCGAATAATTAAATTATTCGCGTTTTTAACTATTAACCTTTGCCTTAAAATTACTTTAAAGCACCTTCAACAGCAACTGCAACAGCAACTGTAGCACCTACCATTGGGTTGTTACCCATACCGATTACACCCATCATTTCTACGTGAGCAGGAACTGAAGATGAACCAGCGAATTGAGCATCACCGTGCATTCTACCCATAGTATCTGTCATACCGTAAGATGCAGGACCTGCAGCTACGTTATCTGGGTGAAGAGTTCTTCCTGTACCACCACCTGATGCTACTGAGAAGTATTTTCTTCCGTTTTCATAGCACCATTTTTTGTAAGTACCAGCTACTGGGTGTTGGAAACGAGTTGGGTTAGTTGAGTTACCTGTGATAGATACGTCAACGCCTTCGTGAATCATAATTGCAACACCTTCTGATACATCATCAGCACCGTAGCATTTAACTTTTGCTCTTTCACCGTCTGAGAATGGTTGTTCTTTAACGATTTTTAATTCGCCTGTTTTGTAATCATATTTAGTTTCTACT
>CALVAU010000204.1 GCA_944325615.1 Candidatus Gastranaerophilales bacterium
CATCATATTCTTTTACATCAACAGGCATTGCCATTCCTTTTAATTCTTGATGAAATATATATTCGGGAAATAAATTATCAAAACTCTTTTGAAGTATTGCGTTAATATCTTCATTTAATGTATTTAAAAAAGTATCAGGTTTTTTTATTAAATATTTCATTTCTCTTTTCTCCTATATAATAAATACGGCATAAACCGATATTATTCTCAGAAAAAAAAGAGAATAAATCATTCCCTATTAGGGTAGTTATCAAAAGGCTATTTATTCTAAATCATCAGATGGAAAATCTGCAAGTTGTTTTTGTTTTAATTTATTAACAACAGAATCAACAAGAAAATCATATGACTTAATTTTTGTGATTTCTTCGGAAAATTCCTTTTTTAGCATATCTTCAACCATTGCTCTGATTCTTAATTCTTCGGCAACAAATTTATTATCTGCAATGATAGATTTGAGAAGTTTATCTTTTTGTCTGTTTTTAGTTGAAGAAAATTGAAGCCAATCTAATTGCGGCTTTATATTCTTTAATTCTTTTACAAGTTTAAAATGCTTTAAACCGAACATTTTATACGAACTTCTCCATTTTCAAAATATACATCTTGAACTTTTTTTGCACGATTTCCCTTTATATATGATAAAACATTTTTTACTGTTTGTACAGTCTTCATCTTCTCCATTAAAGTGTATAAAACCAAATCATGCAGGAGAGAGTTATTTTTTAACATTGGTAATTCTTTGTCCAAAACGCTTGTTATCATTTGAGATAATTTGTCTGTGTTATGTGATACATATATTGGATTTGACGTTTTACTTTGTTCAAACATACAGTTCGTATCTTTGTTTTCTTCTTGATTTTCGTTAATCCATTCTACTGTTACTTTTTTTTCTGCGTTTAACATTTTACTTACCTTTTATTCCGATTTAATCTGTCATCCGTGGTAAAAAAGTTAACTGAAAATTTTGAATTTACAAAAAAAGGATGAAACGTTACATTAGTTTACAAATCATTAATGCTTGAATTTAAATAATGTTAATAAATGTAACTGTAACTTCTTTTTTTAAGCAATAAATTAAAGTTAAAAATTTTTTTACCGTAATAAATAATATTCGGAATTTTGTAAAATTACGTGATTAATCACGAGAAAAGGTGTAGTATGACTGATATATCAATTGGTAAAGCATCAGAAGGGTTAATTGTAAGCAAAAAAACTCAGAAATCTGAGTTTGAAGTTCTTAAAAAGGAATATAATTCCTTTAAAAAGAAAGCGGCAAAGTCTGATATGGCTAATTCGCCTGTTATGATGGAAAAAGAATATGACTTGCTTCAAAAGTTAAGTATTGCTGCAAAAAATGAAACTCTTGAAAACGAGCAAGCTTGGATTGATAAAAGAATTACAGAAATACAAAATTCATTTGCACAACAAGGGCAAACTTTGAAGTTGCCGGTTTATCCTATGCCGTCATTTAAAGGTTTATCAACAAAAAATACTGCATTTAATCCGAATGAAGATGTTGATAATTTAAAAATATTAGAAAATTATAAAAAGGCTGATGGTACCATTGACGAAAATGCACAAGCTATTGTGACAGCATTTGATTCTTCTATTGCTGACGGATATTCTTTGTCTTATCTGTTAAAGAAATGTTGTGATGATGATGGGGCAATTCCGGATGATATTGCTCAAGCTGTTTCAATTCTCGCTAAAGCATCTGTTAAACCTGTTATTATTCCTCAAATACTTGAATCCATTGTAGCTGAAAATGATTCGGGAAAAGATGTTCTTAATTTATCTATGTGCAGTAAAATTGCTGACTTTAAAAAGGCTGATTTTGATGATTTTGAAGCTTTAAAACTTGTTCAGTTTTTAAATTCTGATTTTGAAGATAAAGCTTCAGTTGAAACGAAAATACTTAAAATGAAAAAAGCCGGTATCTCTACTGATTCGATAATAAAAATATTAGATTCATTAGCAGTAAAAAGTACTGATACTTCGCTTCGGACTATTTCAGATTCCGCTGTAAAGTCAGTTGTATCTTTGAAAAAAGCATTGGTTTCTACCAGATCTAATGAAAAAGCGGAAAGAGATAATCCTATTAATCATTTGGGAGTAATTACCATTAAGTTTGGAAATGATGTAATGATTATGAAAGATAATAAAGTTACATATATTTCTCCTGTTGAGGGTGAATCTGTTCATGATCTTAGGAAAGAGTATTCGGAAATCATTTCAAAGATAGAAGATAATTTATTATTAGAATACGTAAAAAAATATCGTGATAAAAATGGAGAAATAGATTCCAAGTCTCTTCGTATAATGTCTGTATTAAGAAATAACGGAATTCCATATGACCAATTGTTAAGTATGACAGATTTCTGTTTAGAAGAAAATGGAATCAATGCTCATAAATTGAATACAATTACACAAATTAAATCTTCCGGTGCTTTAGGTATAGATATTCTACCTTTATTGAATGTTGTTGAAAAAGAACAAGATGGTTCTTATTCTTCAGAAGATATTAAGAATATTTGTGCGTTGAGTTCTGCTGTTATTGGCGGTAAAGAAGTTTCTGCTTTGCTTCCTGAAGTTCGCGGAAATGAAAATATAAAAGAATTCTTTGTATACTTTTCTCAATTCTTTGAAGATAAATCTAATTTATTAAAACTTTTACCTTTGATAAAAGATGAAGAAGGTAATATTGATGAAAATGCAATGGATGTATTATATGTTCTTGCACATAATTTCTTTGTAGTTGCTGCTGAACCAATGAATGAAGAACAATTTGTTCAGAATGCTAATGATATTGTATATGCGGCTATGAATGAAGATGAGATTAATGTGAATGATGAAGGTGCCGGTATCTGTTCTATAATGTGTCAGAATGGTGAACGTTATGAGGATATTCTATTTATGCTTCAGCAATGTAAAGATTCCTCTGGTAAAATTAATAGTAAATTATCTGAAATATTATGGGAATTAAGTGTCGGTAAAACGCAAATTCAGGATATAAAAAGTGCTATTGAATTTTGTAAAACAGCTGATGGTGATATTGATAATATGAGAGCTGACAGCTTAATAAAATAAAATGAAAAAGGTTATCCGCAAGATAAAGTTATTGATTATATAAAGAATATGAATTAATTCTCTGAATATTTTGTTAGCACAAAATCAAGCTTATTAAGTTCATTAATTAGATTGTTATTTTGTGTTAGCAAAAATTCTATATAGTTCTTCTTTTTTGATGTATCAATTGTCGGATGGAAGATAATTTCTGTTATGGAATTATCTTTTTTTATCTTTTTTAAGCCTTGTAATATAGCTTTTTCATCCATCATTCC
>CALVAU010000205.1 GCA_944325615.1 Candidatus Gastranaerophilales bacterium
CGCCTTTTACAACGGATTTCATCATAGCTACCATGCATTTTTCTAAATACAAAGGCTCTGATGGCCTTGCCTGTACTGATACTATAACTTTACCTTTTAATCTGTTTATCATGACTCCATGATACAACAAAAAATAATTTTTTGATGTATAATTAAATAAAAAATTATCAGGAGAAAGTTTTATGAAAAAATCTACCGTTAAATATCCGTATCTTACAAAAGAAGTTGAAATTTATGAAAGAGAAAACGGGCACAAAATTGTACTTGCTCATAAAGAGGGTGAATTAGTTAACGTAAGCTCTTGGGTAAAAACAGGCTCTATAAATGAAGATGATAGAATTAACGGTATTTCACACTTTCTTGAACATTTAATGTTTAAAGGCACACACAAGCATAAAGCCGGAGAATTTGATAAAATTCTTGAGGCAAAAGGTGCTATTGTAAACGCTGCGACTTGGAAAGATTATACTTTTTATTATGTGACACTACCAAAAGGCGAAAATAATTCAAACTTAGACCTTGCAATAGAATTGCACGCAGATATGATGCTTGATCCGATTTTACCAGAAGAAGAAATCGGACCTGCTTTTGATTTGAATGACAATGAAGTTAAAGAAAAAAGAGAACGTCACGTTGTAATCGAAGAAATCAGAATGCGCAAGGATCAGCCTTGGACAAAAGTTTATAATACATGTAATTTTAATATGTACACCAAACATCCTTATAAACGAGATGTAATCGGTACACCTGAGATAATTTCTCAAGTTACACGTGATGATATTATGAATTATTATAAAACATTCTATTCTCCAGAAAATATCACAACAATAATTGTCGGAGATTTTGATAAAGAAGAAATTTTGAAAAAAGTCGAAAAAGAATTTGATTTTAAAGATAGAGCAAATGCTCCTAAAAAAGTTAACGAAATTGATACTCCTGTAAGTGAGACAAAATATTTTGAGCAAACAGCTCATGTAAATACTTCATACGCAATTTTCGGCTGGCTCGGTCCAAAAGCTTGCGATATTAAAGCAAGTATAGAACTTGATTTAATAAGTATAATTTTAGGAGACAGCACAAGCTCTAGAATGTACCAAAACTTGATTGAAAAAAGAGACGATGCCTTATTTAATATGATAAGTTCTGAACATTATCAATTTAAAGACGGAGACAATTTCTTTATTCAAGCTAATTTCAAACCTGAAGAAAAAGATTTAGCAATTGCACTAATAAAAAAAGAATTGAAAGATTTAACTGATATAAGAATATCTGAAGATGAACTTAACAAAGCAAAAAAACGTATAAAAACACGTTTTGCATATTCTGCTGAAACAGTATCCGAAATCGGTGAGACTATCGGATATTATATGACTGTATGTGAAGATTTAAAACTTGTAGAGCAATATCTTGATGATCTTGACGGAATCACAGTAGATGACCTGAAGGCTACAATAAATAAATATCTTGATATAAATAACTGTGTTATCTCAGTACTCAACCCAGAGGAAGCTTAGATATGATTTTAGCAACTTCTGAAGAAATTGAAGAGTTAGAAAAAGTTAAAGAAAAATGTCTCAAATGTGAAAAATGCCCGCTTTGCAAAACAAGAACTAACACTGTTTTTTCTGGTGGAATAGCCAATCATAAAATGATGCTGATTGGAGAAGCTCCCGGTTTTTATGAAGATCAAAAAGGTGAGCCTTTTGTCGGAAAAGCAGGCCAACTTTTGGATAAAATTCTCGCATCCGTTGGGTTTTCAAGAAAAGAACATTTATACATCTGCAACACTCTAAAATGCAGACCTCCAGAAAACAGAGATCCGCTTCCTGAGGAAAAAGAAGCTTGTAGAGAATACCTTGATGCTCAAATAGAAATTTTAAAACCCAAAATAATTCTTCTTTGCGGACGAGTTGCTGTACAATCAATGCTTGGTACAACTCAGGGAATTACTAAAATCAGGGGAAAATGGTACGAAGGCCCAAACTTTTCTAAAATGATGCCAATTTACCATCCATCATACCTTTTAAGAAATGACTCAAGAGAAAAAGGCAGTCCTAAATGGCAAATGTGGCAAGACATTCAAGAAATAAAAAAAGTTTATGACCAAATGGATTAAACATTTTCAAACGGTTCAGTTACAAAATCAACAACATAAGGTTCGTTTTCTGCAAAAGCTTTATTAAATGCAGAATTTACATCATCCAAAGTTTCAACCCTTATTGCATCAATACCATAACTTTTTGCAAGAGTCACAAAATCAGGGTTACTAATTTCTGTCGCATAATAATCTTTATCAAAATGCTCTTCTTGCAGTTGTCTTACCATACCAAGATATCCGTTATTCATTATAAATATTTTAATCGGGATATTATACTCTTTGCAGACGACAAGCTCTGGAATACTCATCTGAAAAGAACCATCCCCTGTGAATAGAATTACTGGGGCAAAATTTTTGGCAATAGATGCTCCAATAGCTGCCGGAAATCCAAATCCCATTGTACCTAGCCCACCTGAAGTTAAGAATTTTGTTTTTTCCGTGAATTTATAATTCCCAATTAATGCTACTTGGTGCTGTCCTACATCAGTTGATATTATACAAGATTTGTCTTTTGTATATTCATACAAACGTTTAGCAACATTTTTGATAGTTAATTTATCATCAGAAAAATCATTAACTTGTTTTTTTACATTTTCAAAATTGAACTCAAAATTATTACTTTCATTTTTTAATAATTTCAATAGGGAATAAACAAACTCTTTTATATCACAATTAAAGACAAAATCTGCTCTTATATTACGTAACAATTCTTTTGGATTAATATCAACTTGAATTATATTTTTTCTGTTAATTTCTTCCATATCGAAAGCATCAGATACGCGATCATTAAATCTTGCACCCAAAACTATTAACAAATCAGATTTTTTTAAAAGATTATTCGCAAAATCATCACCATACGAGCCTATCATGCCTGCATATAAAGAATTATTTTGCGGGAAAGCGCCTATTCCCATCATTGTAGAGACAACTGGAATATTAAGCATTGTGGATAATTCATACAACTCATTTTCTGCTTTTGAATGTATTACACCTCCGCCAGAAACTATTACAGGATTTTTAGATGTTTTTAAAAGCTCTAATACGTTAGTTGTATCGATTACAGTATTATTAAAGTTTTCCTCATCCGGCAATGATAAATTCTTATATTCAACAGAATAGTCAAAAATATCCTTTGGAATTTCAATTACAACAGGACCTTTTTTACCTGCCATTGCAAGTAAATAAGCCTGCAAAATAACAAGTTCAGCCTCTTCTGCTTTTTCTATTTTAAATGATGCCTTCGTGCAAGATTTTACCATCTCTGAAAAAGAAATCTCTTGAAATGCATCCTGCCCTTTTAATTTTGAACTTACTTGTCCTGATATAACAATTAAAGGAAACCCGTCAAGATATGCATTTGCAATACCTGTGATTGTATTAGAAGCTCCAGGCCCTGCTGTTACCAAAACAACACCGCATTTTCCACTCACCCTTGCATAACCTTCGGCGGCATGTACTGCAGACTGTTCGTGTCTGAACAAATAATGTTTTATTTCTGACTGTTTAGACAATTCACTATATAAAGGTAATACAGAACTCCCTGGATATCCGAAAATTGTTGAGGTACCCAAACAGCGTAAAACATTTATTATTAGTTTTGAAACAGATATTGTCTTTTTATTAGTTATTTGCATATTATAACTTCTTTTTAAGTTAATTCTATCACAGGGATATTTTTTTAGCTACAAAAAACAGGTAAGTAATAAATACTCACCTGTTTTTACTTAATAAATTTATATATTAATCATTTGAGAAAAGTTCTTTGATTAATCCTTTCTTATGTTCAACTTTTTGTTTTTGCTCACGAGCTTTCTTTTCTCTTGCTGCTTGACGTTCTGCAGCTTTTTTTCTTGCTTCTGCTTGTTTTGCTTTTTGTTTTGCAATTTTTTCTTGACGTTTTTTTCTGTCTGCTTCTGCCTTTGCGGCTGCTGATTTTTCTTTTTGAGTTATTTTAGAAGTTTTGCTGTTAATCCAATCAGAAATAGGTGTATCTGATGCATATACAGCGGTTGCACTCAACATAATCATTGCCAATAATGCTACTAATGTTTTTTTCATTTTTACTCCTTTCCTACTCTGTAATCAATTCTTTCCATAGTTCTTTTTTACGTTCTATTTTTTGTTGATTGATTTTTGAAGCTTCTTCATTTTGTTTTTTAGCATTTTCAATTGAATTATTCAAATCTTCAATTTTTTGATTCATTTGTTGTTTTTTAGCTTCTTGCTGTTTTTGAATAGCTTCAATTTGATCTGCCATTTCTTGTTGTTGTTGAAGTTTAGACTCTTCTATTGCTTTGTTCAAATCTTCAATTTTTTGATTCATGTTTTGTTTTTTTAACTCTTGTTGCTGCTGAATTAGTTCCATTTGCTTAGACATCTCCTCTTGTCGTTGCAAACGAGCTTTTTCAACAGATTTATTGAATTCTTCAACCTTTTTATTCATTTCTTGTTTTCTGTTTTCTTGCAAATTTTGAATTTCTTCCATTTGTTTTTGCATTTCTTCTTGACGTTGTTGTCTTGAAGTTTCCACAGCTTTATTAAGCTCTTCAACCTTTTGGTTCATTTCGTCTTTTTGAGCTTCTTGAGTCTGCTGAATTTCTTTTATTTTTTCTTCCATAGCATTGCTTCGGATTTCACGATTTTTAATTAAAGTTTCCTGTGCTTGCTGCTGGTCGTCTCTTAAACTTTTCTCTGCATCCATTATTTTTTGGGTATGCTTTTGTAAAAATTGCCCTGTATATGTATCAGGCTCTTCCGCATTAACTGAAAGACAAGCAGTCATTGCAACAGCCATTGACAACACTAAAAGTTTTTTCATATAACATATTCTCCTTTCCTTATTTAACAGATTATACTAGATTAAATCGTATTTAGCAACAATTTTATCTATACCGCTTTTTGCAACATTAAAAATTTCAATCATTTTCTCTTGCTCATAAGGAGCACCTTCAGCAGTTGTTTGAAATTCTATAATTTTACCGCTTTTTGTAAGTACAATATTTGCATCCACTTGAGCGTGAGAATCTTCTTGATAATTTAAATCCAAAAGCACCTCTCCCTCAACAATACCTGCTGAAATCGCAGCAACAGGCTCAATTATAGGATTTTCTTTCAATACACCTTCATTCATCAATTTTGTGATTGCATCAACTAATGCAAGATAACCACCACAGATACTTGCTGTTCTCGTTCCACCATCAGCTTGAATTACATCAGCGTCGATAGTTATTGTCAAATCGGTAATTTTATTCAAATCAATACAAGCTCTGAGGCTTCTACCTATCAATCTTTGAATTTCCTGCGTGCGGCCTGAAATTTTAGTTCTTTCTCTTTGACATCTTGTATTTGTAGCTGAAGGCAAAAGAGAATATTCAGCAGTTAACCATCCTCTTGTATCCTCTTTATCCATCCATTTAGGTTTACCTGACTCAACTGAGGCTGTTGTTATCACTTTGGTATCTCCAAATTCTACTAAAACACTGCCGTAAGCGTGTTTTGTATAATTTTTAGTAAACTTGATTTCTCTCAATTCATTGTTTTTTCGATCTGTTCTCATATTTTTATCCTTTACTCATAGTCCCACATATAAATTTGTCCGCAATATCGGCATACAGCATGTTCATTCATAAAACGTAAATCAGGTATGAATGTATAGCCATCTACAGATATTTCTATTTCGTTTTTATCGTTATACTTTTGCGAAAAACGTCTTTCTCCTTGATAATCCGGAGAAAACATCAATTCAAATTTATCAATTGATTTACAGTTTTTGCATCTGAACATAACTAAAATCCAAATACTAATTATCTTTTTCTTTAGCTCTTTTTAAAATTTCTGGGTCAAGCTTTTTTCTGCCAGATTTAGTAACCTTAGCCGGCACGCCATCTCTATCTGATAAACTCTTATACCACATCGTCCAAGTAATACTTCTTAATGGAAGAGTAAATCCTACAACTAAGAAAAATACTATCTGATCAATTATTGAATGTGCTATATCTAAAGGGGTAATTTGCGGTGCGCCTGCAGCTGCAAGAATAGTATTTACACCATCTACCGGTATTAATGATGCAAAACCTTCAAACATTCCAAGCAGTAGCTGCGTAATTTTTAAAGCATCGAAAATTACAGATACCCCCTGTTCCAAAAAATAATATGTAACTGCAAACAATATTGTTAAAACAGCTAATGTTCTTGCAAAGTTTCCTTTTATAAGCATTAGACTACGCTTAAAACAGCCTGAAGCTGAGACATCTTCTTCAAATGTAAATACTTGGAAAATAAGGACAAAATATACAAAAAATATTAAACCTATTACCCAGAAAAACGGAATAACTGAAACTAAACTGAACAAACTAAAAATAAGCCATAATAAAATAAAAGTTCCGACTCTTCTTGTAACAACCGCATTATATGCAGGAAAATCGTAAATTTTACCAGTTGACATAGCAGCATCAGTCATTGAATTTAGAGCTCCATAGGCCACCAAATAATCCCAAAACGCTTTCATCCATATTATGAGTCCTGGCAAAGCTATGAGCAACATACAGCTAATCAACTGTATAAAACCGTTCAACATTGGAATTTCCTGTATTAAATAATCCAAATGAGTCACAAACAGATAAGATGAAAAGAATACCCACAACAGCCCCAATAGTTGTCCAAATACAGGGAATAGCATATATAAAGCATATTTTGGAAAATGCATGCAATATAATTTAACTCCCTCAAATAATATACCTAATGCCGAATCGTTAACCTTATTCTTAGTCATATTTTCTCCCTTGTTGTATAATAATTTTATTACAAATATATACACAAAAACATGATAAATTACAAAGAATTAATTAAAACTTTTACAGAAGAAGACTTCAGACAAAAACGTATTAATTTACATATCCATACTAATCACTCTGACGGTGAGGCTGATTTTGATGATATAATAGAACAAGCTGAAAAGCTTAACTATAAATACATTGCAATCACAGATCATAATACGATGAGCGGGTATGAATTCAGCAAAAAAGTAAACTCTCAAATTCTTATCCCCGGAATCGAATTTGATGTCTGGTGCGGATATATTTTTATGCACCTTTTAGGATATGGAGTTGATAAAAATAACGAACAATTAAAAAAATTCTTTGCTAAAGACAAAAAAGAAACCGAATTAGATATTATAAGACTTTTTTCAAGAAGAAATATCAAAGAATTAATCACTGCAATCCATGCAGCAGGAGGTATTGCCGTACTTGCGCACCCGGCATGTTGCTGGTGCATTTCAATGGACAGGTTTGTAAAAAAACTAATAGGCTACGGGCTCGATGGGATTGAAGTTTATTATCCATACCCAAGGTTTCGCGGGATTTTGAAATTTCACAAAGAAGAAACTGCTAAGGAAATTGCGCTGAAATATAATCTCATTATGACAGGCGGTACTGATTTACATAAAAAGCATTTACAATAATTTTACCAAGGATAATCCTTTTTTATTTCCCAGCCATCATACATAATAAGAGCAGTACATGCCAAACCTGAAGATTTTGTATCAATACTGCTATATTCCTTTGAACATTTGTATAAAAGGGTATCTCTATTTTTCATATCACTATACCCGAAAGGAATTAATTTCATATTTTCAATAGTATCAAGTTCAAAGCCAAAAAAGTCTCGTCCTCCTACATTAGGCAATGATGCACCATTAATATCAACAAAAATAACTAAATCATCTAACCTACCTGTAGTTCCATTTCCATTATAAATAAATAAAAGAGTAACGCCGTTATTCAATTCCATAATATACAATTTATAATTTAAAGATAAATATACATAACCTGCCTTATTTTTATAAGCCGAATAACCCGCTTGGCGTATGGTAGTGGTTTTAGGCTCCCCAATATATTTTAAATATGGTTGTATATATGTTTTTACATAAGTTTCAATTAAATCATATCTATCCTGGGTTCCGGGCATTACTGAGGTTCCATACAATTGGTTAACATCCCAATTTTTCATATCACCATAATCAGCCTGTGCCATATTGATAGCTTGAGAAAGTTGCGAGTATGTTTGCTCTAATCGTTTTGCTGCAACTTTCTTCTGATAATTTGTCATAATTGATGGCAATGTCATAGCTGCAACTATACCTATAATCCCTAATGTTATCAAAACTTCAGCCATAGTGAATGCTCTTATTTTCATAATACTCCTCTCATTTTGCTAGTGGTACTAGTTGTAATAATTGCTAGTATAGCTAACAATTTTGAAATGGACAAGGAATATTTACAAAAATTTGCAAAAAATCTTAAACGAATAAGGAAACAAAAAGGTCTGACTCAGGATGATTTAGCAGTATCCGAGCAAATTTCACGTTCCATGATAAGTTTAATTGAAATTGCAAAAACCGATCTGACTGTATCTAAGGTAAAAATCATTGCAGATACTTTAAAAGTTCACCCTAAAGAACTTTTCGATTTTGACTAAAAATTTTATTTTACAGCCTGACTTTTTAAATATGCATCAATAAAGATATCAATATCACCGTCCATTACAGCATCAACATTGCCGACTTCACAATTGGTACGATGATCTTTTACCATTTTATAAGGATGGAATACATAAGAACGAATTTGAGAACCAAAATTTATATCAACATTTTCGCCCTTTAATTCAGCCAGTTTCTTATCATGTTCTGCCTGACGTATTGCAAGTAGTTTTGAAGCTAATATTTGCATTGCATTTTCTTTATTTTGCAATTGAGACCGTTCTTGCTGACATTTTACGACAATACCTGTAGGTTTATGAAGTATTCTAACAGCAGTCTCAACTTTATTAACATTTTGTCCACCAGCACCACCAGAGCGCATTGTATCAATTTCCAATTCTTCAGGCGGGATTATAATTGTTTTTTCAAAATCCTCAATTATCGGCGATACCTCCAAAGAGGCAAAACTAGTCTGTCTTTTGCCGTTTGCATTAAAAGGTGAAATCCTGACGAGTCGATGAACGCCTTTTTCAGCTTTTGCATATCCAAAAGCATATTTACCAGAAATTTTTATTGTTGCAGACTTTATCCCGGCTTCTTCACCGTCAAGTTTATCAAGCAAATCGACTTTCCAACCTTTATTCTCAGCCCAACGCATATACATTCTTAAAAGCATACTGGCCCAATCCTGCGCGTCAGTTCCGCCTGCTCCTGCATTTATTGTTAGAATTGCATCAGCTTCATCATATTCTCCACCAAGCATCAATCTGATTTCGAATTTATCAAGTTCTTTTTCTAATTTTTCTAAATTCTGAAAACTTTCATTTATCAAATCGTTATCGGATATTTCAAGTGCAACCTGCGAATCATCAAGATAACTCTCCCAAGTTTTGAGCATATTGAGATTTTCTTTTATCTCTTTTATTTCAGCACCTAATTTTGATACACGACTTTTATCTGACCAAATATCAGGATTCTGCATTTCTTTTTCTAACAAAGCAAGTCGTTCTACTGATTTGAGAGGGTCAAAGACACTCCTTAATTTTTTCAAATCTTGGCTTTAAGTTATTTAATAATTGTTTTAGTTCTGTCTCCATATTGCTATTATACTACAACAAATAAAGTATGTAATAAATTATAAAAAATGATAAAATTTAAGAGTTTACAAATAACCTATGTAAAGGAGATTTTATGGCTAAAGGCGGCTTAATTGAAGGGTTGAAAAAGTGTTATAAAGGCCCGAATCTATTAAAAAAACATTTATTTTTATACGTGTTATCTTTGCTCACAACTATACCATTATTGATTGCGGTTTCTAAAACCGACGGTTCTGAAAAAGACATGTATCTATATTTATTTACGCATCCTTTATTATTAATTTTATTAATTTTATCAAGTATAGCTATAGGATTGTATGTAACTAAATTTTTGAATAATTCTATTAAATTATTTATTTGGCAAGATACACAAAAGGATCAAGAAAGAATTAAAGCAATGTGTATTATGCCTGAGATTAGTCAGGATCTATTAAAAAACGGACTTGAAGTTATTAAATTTGGATTTTTTTGGATTATTAACACTATTATTATATTTGGTATTACAGGATTTTTCCTATGCATACCAGTTATAAACTTACTTTTCATACCTATTGCTATAGTTATTTTTGCGTGTTACTTATATTCAATACCTTACATATTTGCAGGATTTGCAAGAACTTACAAATGTAAAGGGAATTTGTATCCTACTTTGATATTCTCTCTTTTTCCTAAAATATTTTTATCTGCAACTATCTTAGGGTTAAAATATTTTGTATATTCTATTTGTGCCTCAATTATTCAATGGCTACTTATTACAGTTCTAATCCTTATTGCAGGATTACTAAAACTCGGAGGATATTCTATTGTATTGTCATTAATTGTATCCGTAGCAGTTTATATTGAATTTATTTCAATACTTGTATTCTACTACGCCGTTGCAAATATTTATTATAGAAAAATAGAAATAGAAAGAGAAATATAATTAAAGGAGAATTTATGGCTGGTGGATTTTTTGAAGGTTTTAAGAAAATTTATTCTGGCAAAAATATTTTTGCTAAACACATGTTTTTAATATTGCTTTCGTTGATAATAGCTTTAACTAGTGCGGTAGGTGCAGCAAATACCAATGGAGGACAAAAAGAAATTTATCATTATATGTATGTGCAATATCCACTTTTAGGTATTATTTCAACTGTAATAAGTTTTATAATCGGTATCTATACAATTCATTTTATCCATAATTCCATTAAATATCTGATATGGAAAGACACTCAAAATGATGAAGAAAAAATTAACGCACTTGATATTATGCCTGAAATTAACGTTAAAATATTTAATCATTTTTGGAAATGGCTTGGATTTTGTATAATCTGGTGTATTTATATAATCATTTTTATACTTTTAGGAGTAATCACCTGCTTTATACCGGGCTTCCATATTCCTGGAATTATTCTAACTGCATTTATCATTTTATTATTATATTTAATCATACCGTTTATTTTCACTACATTTTCTAAAACTTATACTATAAAAGGTAATATCTGCCCTCTTATGGTATTTACTTATTTACCAAAAATCATTTTACCGTCAATAGTTCTTTATTTAAAACTCTTTGGTATAGTGATTTTATACTGTATAGCTTCAGTGATTATGGTCATAGGTCTATTCTTTATTATCGGACTTTTTGCGGGATTAAACGGAATGGATGCTATGGCAATAACAGAGCTTACCAAAAGTGTTCCCATAATTACACTAATTACAACATTTTTTGTTTACACAAGTACTATAATAGGTTTGAGTTTTTATTACGCAGTAGCTAACATTTATCATAAAAAAATAAATATAACCGAAACCGAAGCATAAATGCTTTTATAAATAAAATTATCAAAAAAAAAGAGACTTAATAAAGTCTCTTTTTTAGTTTAATCTATTATTTTTATTCTTCCATCATCTTTAATTTCAACAGGTGTTTGATCTTTTTTGAAATGATCTTTTACGCATTTTGTGAAATCAAAATCAAAAATCTTTTCTGCCCAGTCAATCTTATCCAACATTGAAAGATTATCTTTACCCATTGCATAATAATCGTTTATTACAGTTCTATATATTTTATCTTCTCGCGGATTATTTATATCTATTTTGGTTTCATTTCCGTCTTTATCCTTATAGTATAAATCAGAAATTTCACCGTTTTTATTTATGTTATATCTCAATCCTGAAGTATGCAAAATTCCAGGTTTGTTATTCATGTTAACCAAAGATTTTGCTGTAGCTTTTAGAGCTTCAACTATTTCTTTCTCTGTATATGGAGTTATAGTCAAATTATTCTTAAATGGGGACATATCCTCAAGAACTCTTGTATCTAATGCGCCACCTTCAAAATATCCGCGGACATTTGCTGCACTTAACAGTGCAATATCAGCACCTAATTCTTCACGCATACAGTCAACAATAAATTGTGCATGAGGATTAGGATCTATTAAATCATTGGTAATTGGTGGAGCGGCAGATTTTACGTAGCCAACAACTCTGGGTTTCCCAAGTATTTTTTCAAATACATATCTTAACGGAGCATTTCTTTTAAAACCTCTAGTAGGGGTCACATTGTTTTGGACTTTTGTAATAACACCATTTTCGTCAAATTCAAGATTCAGAACACCAAAATATTTTCCATCTCTTCCTGCTTGGGTAATTACTACAGGCTCTCCGGACTGGCTGTATAAAAGATTTTCACCTTTTTTTACATCCATCACAAGATTATGAGAATGTCCACCTAAAATAACATCTATACCTTCTGTTTTTTCTGCTATTTTTTTGTCATAGCCATAGCCTAAATGGGATAAAAGTATTATTTTATTAACACCTTGGCTACGCAATTTTTCAACTTCTTTTTGAATATCTGAAGCTGTCAAATCTATATTATGGATTTCATTTTCAGAAAACAATCTGCTATATTTTAATCTGGAGATAAGATCCGTTGGAGATGTACCGATTATACCATATTTATGTCCGTTTATTTCTTGGATATAGGATTTTTCAACCTTCTTTGAAAGAGGGTATTGAGGCGGAATGTCAATATTGCAGGCAAGCATTTTAAATTTCATATCAGGAATTACTTTTCCAACGCTTTTTGGCATATCATACTCATGATTTCCCATCGCTGAGGCCATAATATGAAGGGCGTTTTCTCCAGCTATTGCAACTCTATTTACATTTTCTATTTCACCCAGCAAAATATCGCCTGAAGAAAGCTTAAGTTTATCAGTCGGCTCGGACGGTTTAAAATTATCAAAAGCATTTGATGCTGTCATCGTCCTTTCTAAATTTATAGATTTTCCGTGGTAATCATTTATATAAAAAATACTTGTTCTCACCGGCTGCGAATCATTCTGCTTTCGCTGAGCCTTGTGATTTTGAACTGATTGCTTTATTAAATTTGTACTGTATCCATTTACGGGCGTAATCATTTTTAATTTCCCAACAGGTAGAAAGCCTATGAAAAATTATTTTTTCTATTTTAATATTTGAAAGTTTACAAAAATTTATTATTCAAAAATCATTGTCTGAATTTTCCAAATCTCTTTGAGCTTTGCAATTAATTCTTTGCCTTCACCGTTGACTTCCAAAAGTATTATCCCGCAGTCCGCACAAAAATTTTCACTTGATGGATGAAGTCCTATTCTTGTTCTTATTTCACATCCAAATTCAGTTATAATCTTTTGAAATTCAATCGCTTTTTCTAATCTGTTTTCTAAATTTACACCAATAATTGTAGTTGTCATAAAATTCTCCTTATACTTTGGAGAATAAATTATTCATAAAAAAAATAACACCCCTAGTGGGGTATTATTTGTATTGCAGAATTTCTGCATTTTACGATAACATTTAAAAACTTACATTTCCTTTATGAAAAATCTATGTTATCAGTGGCTTGAAGCTGTTTTTTCTTTAAATTATGCATTACCGCATCGACTAGTAGCTCATAAGATTTTGAGTTTTCAATATTAGGAAACTCTTCTTTAAGCTGTTCTCTGACCATTGCTTCCAGCCTCATTTCGTCAGAATTACTTTTCAACTCATCCACACCAGAAATCATTTTTATATAATCAGCAGATGAATTATCATTATTATTGGCAAACATCAACCAACGCAACTTCGGTGATATTTCATTCTTTAATGTTTTGACTATTTTCAGATTTTTAAGCCTATTCAGCATGTCGATGTTACCTCTAACTTTTCTACACTTATTTTAGCTTTACCTTATTGTACCATTATAAAATACCCTCAAAAAAATAATTTACTTTTTTTGAAAGTTTATTTACAAATCTTTATAATTTACTGAAATCGCAGATATAATCATATTTCTGCTTTAATAAAGCCAATAGAGCAAGACGATTTTGTTTAACTTTTTCATCTTTATCCATGACAAGTACATCATTAAAGAATTTTTCAACTGACGGATTAATTTCTTCTAATTGCTTCAAATATTTAGCATAATCACCTGTCGCTGATACTGTGTTAATCTGCTCTAAAAGCATATTTTCAGCAGGAAGATTAAATAAAGCTTTATCAACTTTTGCAAAAACAGGCTCTTTCAAAAGTCTTGAAACTCGATTTGCACTTTCAAGCATTTGAGGACAATTTAGTGTTGATACAACTTTTACTCTTTCTACATAATCTGCTAAATTTTCAAGCGGATTTTTATTGAGAGCGCAAGCTTCCAATACATTTTTAGAATACTTATCACTCAAATATATAATCAATCTTTGGACTATAAATTCATTAATTTCTTCACCGACTTTTCCTGATACTCGACTTACACAGTCATTTGCAGCTTTTTTGAATTTATCGACGATTGAGCCGCCTTCAAATTGTACAGGAAGATTCAATAGAGTCTCATCAATCAATTTTGTCAAATCTATATTCAAATTATTAGCCAAAATAGTTCTTATAATACCTAAAGCTGCACGTCTTACACCGAGTGGATCTGAAGATCCAGTCGGTTTCTTGCCTTCTGCAAAAACTGCTGCAATTGTATCAATTTTATCAGCGATACCAACAATTTGACCTTCTACTGATTTTGCGGTTTCGCTTTCTGCATTCAATGGGAAATAATGTTCCTTAATCCCTTCAGATACTACATCCAACTCACCTGATACTCTTGCATAATCAGCTCCGATATAACCTTGAAGCTCTGTAAATTCAAATACAAGATTTGTTGTCAAATCAGCCTTGCTAAGAAGTGCTGTTCTTTCAATTGTTCTAGAATCAGAAATTCCAAGCTGATTTGCAATAGTTCTTGATAATGATACAAGTCTTTGAGCTTTATCATACATTGAGCCCATGCCTTTTTGGAAGGTAATGCCTTTTAAATCTTCGACATAAGCTTCTAACGGCTTTTTAGTATCTTCATTGAAGAAAAATACTGCATCATCAAGTCTTGCTTTGATAACTCTTACATTACCTGCTTTAATATTCTCAAACTCATCACCAAGGTAATTAGTCATTGTAATGAATTTGTTAATCAGTTTGCCATCTTTATACAATGCGAAATATCTTTGATGAACCGCCATTACAGTAACAACAAGTTCTTCAGGCAGTCTCAAATATTCTTCAGAAAAATCACAAACCGCAGGAACCGGATATTCCGTAATAAACGTAACTTCATCTAATAAATCATCTGTATAATAAGGTTCTGCACCAAACTTTGCAGCTTCTTCTTTTGCTTTTTCAATAATTCTTTGTCTGCGCTCATTTTGATCAACAATTACACAGCAATTTCTCATCAATTCTACATAATCATCAGGATGACCGATTACTACATTTTGTTGCGCAAATCTGTGTCCTCGAGATACATTTGAGCTTTCTTTATCAATAATTTTAATTTTAACTTCATCTTTATCTAAAATTGAAACAATCCATCTTATAGGACGTGAAAATTTTTGCTCGTTATCAGCCCATCTCATAAAGTGAGAGCCTTGCAATTTCAAGACTAATGACGGAACATTTTCCTGCAAAAGTTCTACAATAGACTTTCCTTTAATAAGAATTTTGGCATGCAAATAATCATCTTCTAAATATAAATCCTCAGGAGATACCCCGTTTTTATTGGCGAAACCTAATCCGGCTTTTGTCAAATTGCCGTTTTCATCATAAGCAACTTTTTTTATAGGACCTTTTACTATTTTAACTTCATCTGGACTAACAGCTTCAAGTCCATCAACGATAACCGCCAAACGTCTTGGTGTCGCATATACTTTTATACCAGAAAAACCTACTTT
>CALVAU010000206.1 GCA_944325615.1 Candidatus Gastranaerophilales bacterium
TTTTAAAGAGGGCAGGAATTAATGATAGAAAGAATTTTGAATAACGGTTATGAAGCACTTGTGTCAGGGTTGTGTGCTGCTTTTTTTGCACAAGTAATAAAGTTTATAATATTTACAATTCAATCAAAGAAAATAAATTTCAAAATCTTTACAACAACAGGTGGTATGCCGAGTTCTCATTCTGCTGGGGTAATGGGACTTTCAACAAGTATCGGGCTTATCGCAGGTTTTGACTCAACTGTATTTGCGGTTGCGATAGGTTATGCTCTTGTTACAATGTATGATGCAGCAGGTGTAAGACGTGCTGCGGGTAAAACTGCAGCTTGTTTGAATAAAATGATGGATGATTTTTATAAGCATGATGTTCAGGCTCTTGGTGGAAAATTGAAAGAACTTTTGGGTCACACACCTTTTGAAGTTATTATGGGTGCGCTTTTTGGCATATTATTTGCATATAGTTTACATCAATATTTATTAAATTATTAAATACTTGCTTTTTTTATTATTCATGTAATAATGTAATTGTTGAGGGTTTATAGATTTAATTCTATATACAGAGTTTGTACCCTTAGGAAAGAAAGAGATACTCCGAAAAGTAAATGGGTGTTGAAGAATTTAATTACAAGTATATAAAAGATAAAGCAAGTGCAGGCAGCTGGAGACGCGGTTACGAATACCATTTGAAAGATATGGTATTTGATACTTATCCTGAAAAAAACTTTTACATGGGAAAAGTAAAAGGCAACTTTCAAGACTTTTATAAAACTGATTTGATATTCAAAAAGAATAAAGTCGAAGCTCGTTGTAATTGTCCTTTGAAGGAAGAATGGTGCAAACACGCAGTTGCAGTAGGTTTGAAAGCCATAGATGAGCATGCTTATGAAGATTGGCTTGAGACAAAGTTCGGTATAGAACCTAATTTCCCTGATGAAAACACCGCCCTCACGGAGCCTCCAAAGGGGAATTATATCTTTCACTTCAATCCCAAAAGGAAAGCTAATTTCTTTTCTGTGCTTGTAATGTCAAGAGAAACCGGTAAGGTCGTTCGTCAGATTGAGCCGATATTAAGAGCTTTAATCGAGGCACAGAAACAAGATAAAAATTTTGAATTGAACAATTCGCAAAAAGTTGAAATTGCAATATTCCAGCAGTTGTTGACAATTTCAAGACAGGATAAAAAAGCCGGATGGTACGATATTCCGATTACAAAATTCGGTCCGATGTTTACTCTTTTATCAAAAGCAGATGAAGTTTTGGATGAAAAAACGAAGGATCGTTTGAAATTTGTAGATGAAGAATGGCGTTTAAAACTGACCGTAAATACAGGTGCTCAAGGTACAATATTATTGTCTTTGGAATGGATTAGACCGGATAAAGATGATGTTATACCATTCGAAGAAGTCAGATATTTTTCAAGACATTTGAAATGGGGCAGATATAAAAATCTCATTTTTCCGACAAATGTTGCAATGCAATCTTTACCGCAAAATCTTATAAAATCAACATTTACGGATTTAAAAGATTCTGACGGCGGAAAATTTATCTATGAAGAGTTACCTCAATTGAGAGAAATAATGGACGTAGAGATTGCTGAAAATATCAGCAAACTTATGCTTGAAGAACGTCCGCCTTTGAATATTGTAACAATGGGGATTGATTATGATCAATCATTGAAAGCGACATTAGAATTTGAATATGACGGTGTTAAAGTTCCATTTTCAAAGACTGCTGAGAAAACTCCATATATTACAATCAAAAAGCCCGGCGAGGATTTTGTATATTGGATAAAAAGAAATTATCAGCATGAAATTGAAGCATATCATATGCTGCTTGCTTGTAAATTTGTTCCTATGCAAACTAACAATCTTGCTTTAGAAAAAGAAAATGCAATAGATTTTTATAATTATTATATCAAACAAGCAGGTGAAGGTTGGAAATTTGAAGAAAAAGACGATATGAATTTCTTCAAGTTAATGGATGAGCCTTTCAGGCTTTGTGCAAAAATTGATTTTAGTGAAGAGCAAAGTGATAGTTTTGATATAACTTTATATGGTCAGGTCGGTGAAGAAATAATATCTTTCAGTGATATTTACGATACAATCCAAAGCGGTGAAAAATACAGCAGGATAAGAAGTCTTGGTTTTGTTGAATTCCCTGCTCAAAACATTTATGCGATGATGAGAGCATTTAACTCGTTTGATGTATATAGAAACGCTGATGATAAGTTTACTGTAAAAACATATCGTGCAGGGCTTATAAGTGAGTTGAAGAACTTGGATGTTGAACTTGTATTGAGTGATGAATTCAAAAAATTCTGGGAGCAAATGTCATCATTTTCAACAACCGAAGAATTGGAGTTGCCTAAAGATATTAATGCAGAATTTAGAGAATACCAAATTAAAGGTTTTGGCTGGCTTTGGTTTATGTATAAATACGGGCTTAACGGTATTTTGGCTGATGATATGGGGATTGGAAAAACTTTGCAGGCACTTGCAGCTATTCAAAAGGCAAAAGAAGTTGACGGAGCTGCTCCAACATTAGTAATTTGTCCGACAACAGTTGTATTTAACTGGGAAGCTGAAATCCAAAAATTCGCTCCGACATTGAGTTGTTTGAAACTATCAGGTGTTGACAGAAAAAATTTCTTTAAAGAAATTCCAAACTATGATGTAGTAATTACAAGTTATGCTCTTGTAAGACGAGATATCGAAAAACTTCAAAAATATAATTTCAGATATATAATTTTGGATGAATCTCAAAATATTAAAAATGCTCTATCTCAAACTGCACAAGCTGTTAAGAAGCTTAATGCTGATCACAAACTTGCGCTATCAGGTACTCCGATTGAAAATAAATTGGAAGAGTTATGGTCAGTATTTGACTTTTTGATGCCGGGATTTTTGATGAGTGTATCAGAGTTCAATTTCCGCTATGTAAATCCGATTATGGAACGTGGAGATAAGACTGTCGAAAAACGTTTGAAATTACAAATTTATCCGTTTATCTTGCGTCGTATGAAACGTGATGTTGCAAAAGATCTTCCTGATAAAGTTGAAAACATTGCATACTGCGAATTGACAGATGAGCAAAAAGATTTTTATCTACAAGTGCTCGATAGTACAAAAGAAGAATTGTTCAAATCAATTGAACAAAACGGACTTGAAAAAAGCAGATTATCAATATTCTCAGCACTGCTTAGATTACGTCAAATCTGCTGCCATCCGAGATTGTATGACAAAGAAAATGTCAAACATGTTATGTCTTCAGGTAAATTTGAAAAACTCAAAGTTATGTTGGAAGAAATTATTTCAGAAGGTCATAGAGTTCTTTTATTCAGCCAGTTTGTCAATATGCTTGATATCGTAAAAGATTGGCTTGAAAGAGAAGGTATTGACTATGAATATCTTACTGGTAAAACAAAAGATCGTCAGGCTGCTGTCGAAAGATTTAACAACAGTAATATACCGATTTTCTTAATCAGCTTAAAAGCCGGCGGAACCGGCTTGAACCTGACAGGCGCGGATTACGTTATTCATTACGACCCGTGGTGGAACCCTGCTGTTGAAGATCAGGCTACGGACAGAGCTTATCGTATCGGTCAAACCAAGAAAGTTTTTGTCTACAGACTTATCACAAAAAATACGGTTGAGGAAAAAATTCAAAAACTCAAAACAGTTAAGCGGAATCTTGTTGACAGCGTAATTTCTGTTGACAGAAATATTGTTAAATCTCTTACTATGGAC
>CALVAU010000207.1 GCA_944325615.1 Candidatus Gastranaerophilales bacterium
TGGTTGTAAATTTTCCTTTGACTATACGGTTTTCATTATCTACTTTATGTACAACACCTTCTCTATCAATATCCTCAGTTAATATAAAAGAAAATGTCGCATCCCTTTTAAGCCTTTTGGGACTTACTACATCTACAATATCCCCTTTTATCTTATAACCTTGAAAAATCAAAATTTCATTATCTAAATTCAAATCCGTTACAGCTTCTACCGTCAACGTATCTGTCGGATTTTCCGTATTGAAGTCAGATAGAGCTTTTACTTTTATTGTTGCTGCACTTACTGGCATTACTGTTATAAATAATAATATAGATAGCACTAATATTTTTTTCATTAAATTATCCCTTTATTTTAATTGTATTTAAAATTTCTATTCGACTTTAAATTACTACAAAACGAATTAATAGTAGATTTGTATTTTGAATCAAATTTATAGTGTAAACGGACACTACGACCATTTTTTAGTACTAACTCAGGATAATAGCACTTTCTACCATTACTTATGTCAGCAATCTTACTCCTACAATATCTTCTAAAAACAGATGGAGAACAAGATCTAATGTCATCAGAACTAAATGACTCAAGGACTTTTTTACCATCTAAAACTCTACAATTACCATCAATACATACTAACTTTATCTTTTTGAAAGACATATCATAAGAAAACATTAATAAGACAACTAAAACCACACCAACTAACGTAACATATTTATTTTTTAATAAACTTGATAAATCCATATTATTTTCCCCAGCTCTCTACACTAATTACATACTATAATTTAATCATTCTATAATAATCTTGTCAAGAAAATAAAGGTTTTAGGTATTGTCCGGTATAGGAATTTTTATTTCTTGAAACCTGTTTTGGAGTACCTGTCGCAACAATTTGTCCGCCTCCAATACCACCTTCAGGCCCAAGATCGATTATATGGTCTGCAACTTTTATCAAATCAAGGTTATGTTCGATTATCAAAATAGTATTACCTTGATCTGCAAGTGCATGAAGAATTTTTATGAGTTTATCCAAATCTGCCCAATGAAGTCCGACAGACGGTTCATCCATCAAATAAAGCGTCTTACCTGTTGCTCGTTTATTCAATTCTGATGCCAATTTTATACGTTGAGCTTCTCCACCGGAAAGAGTTGTAGCACTTTGACCCAGCTTTATATAATCTAGTCCGACATCATTCAATGTTTGAAGCTTATTTTTTATACTCGGCACATTCTCAAAAAAGGCCAAAGCTTCTTTTACACTCATATCAAGCACATCAGCTATTGTCTTTCCTTTGTATTTAACTTCTAAGGTCTCACGATTGTAGCGTTTCCCTTTACATACAGGACATTTGACATAGACATCCGATAAAAAATTCATCTCAATTTTATTGACGCCATCACCTTTACAAGCTTCGCAACGACCGCCTTTTACATTGAAACTGAATCTTCCGGCTTTATAACCTCTGAGTTTTGCCTCATTTGTTTTGGCATACAAATCCCTTATGTGTGTAAATAAATCAGTATAAGTCGCAGGATTTGATCTTGGGGTTCTGCCAATTGGAGATTGATCAATATCAATAATTTTATCAATATTTTCAAATCCTGTAATCTCATCTACCCCTTGAGGCTTTGGTTTATCTTTTCTTAATTTATGCAGAGCATATTGATATATCAAATCTTGCATCAATGTAGATTTACCTGAGCCTGAAACCCCTGTCAGCACAACTATCTTACCGAGCGGAATATCTACGTTAATGTTTTTCAAGTTATTTAAATGCGCGTTTTTCACACTCAAGAACTTGCCATTACCTTCACGAACTTTTTCAGGGATAGGAATATATCGTTCTCCACTCAGATATTTACCTGTAATTGAATCTGGGGCATTTATAATATCTTGAACAGAACCTGAGGCTATTATATTTCCACCCAAGACTCCTGCGCGAGGTCCAATATCAACTATATAATCAGCATTTCTTATTGTATCTTCATCATGTTCTACAACAATCAATGTATTACCAAGATTTCTAAGTTTTATAAGCGTTTTAATTAACCTATCATTATCTCTTTGGTGCAGACCAATAGAAGGTTCGTCCAGTACATATAAAACACCTGACAATCCGCTTCCTATTTGAGTCGCAAGTCTTATTCTCTGTGCTTCTCCGCCTGAAAGAGTTCCTGCCATACGTGCCAGGTTAAGATAACTTAATCCGACATCCTTTAAAAACTTCAATCTGGCTCTGATTTCATCCAGAATTTGTTTTGCAATTTGAATTTTATATTCATCTAACTCTAAATACAAATCAGAAATAAAATCATATTCTTCATCAACTGGCATTAATGTAAATTCATAGATATTCTTATCTTTGATAGTCACAGCAAGCGGGAACGGTTTCAATCTTGCACC
Source organism: Candidatus Gastranaerophilales bacterium (assembly GCA_944325615.1). Taxonomy (GTDB): domain Bacteria; phylum Cyanobacteriota; class Vampirovibrionia; order Gastranaerophilales; family Gastranaerophilaceae; genus Scatenecus. The sequence continues at coordinate 2,399 of CALVAU010000207.1, forward strand.
TTTACAAGCCGTACAAGGCGTCATCACCATATATTTTTCAATTTCTTCGCGCCAGTATTCTCCTTCTGATTCGTGATACTTTTTCATCAAGTAAGGAATTACCCCAGGATATGCACCATATCTTGTCTCATAGCGTTTTGAAGTAAAACCTTTTATTTTCATCTTTATAATATCATTTGAGCCATAAAGAATAATATTTTGGTGCTCCTCAGGCAAGTCTTCAAAAGGTAAATCAGCATCTATCCCATAAGAAGAACATACAGCAGTCAACATATCTTTATAAAACGACGTAGAAGATTTATCCCAAGGATATATAGCTCCGCCATTTATTGATTTTGTTCTATCAGGTACTACAAGATCCGGAGAAATAGTATAATCGACACCGATACCTGAACATCTTTCACAAGCACCATAGGGGTTATTAAATGAAAAAATTCTTGGCGCTAGTTCTTCAAAACTTAAATTACACTTTGCACATGCCAGCTTTTCACTATAAATTATTTCTTTATCGCCAACCACATCAACAATTGTGATTCCATCAGCTTTTTGTAATGCTATACTTACACTATCTGCAATTCTTGATTGCGCCTCCGGTTTTACAACAATTCTATCAACCACTACATGGATTGTGTGCTTTTTATTTTTTTCAAGTTGAATTTCATCTTCATCAAGGTTATAAATTTCACCATCAACTTTTACTCTCACAAATCCTTCTTGGCGTAATTCTTCAAAAGTTGATTGATATTCACCTTTCTTACCCCTTACAACAGGAGCTAAAATTTGAATTTTGGTACCTTGAGGGAGTTTCAATATACTATTTACAATTTCATCAATTGTCTGCGGTTTAATTTCTTCACCGCAATTTGGACAATGCGGAGTTCCAATTCTTGCATATAAAAGACGCAGGTAGTCATAAATCTCAGTTACAGTCCCGACCGTTGATCTCGGGTTGTTACTGGTTGACTTTTGGTCTATTGAAATAGCCGGAGAAAGCCCGTCTATGTATTCAACATCAGGCTTATCCATCTGTCCTAAAAACTGTCTTGCATAGGTAGAAAGACTTTCTATATAACGTCTTTGACCTTCTGCAAAAATAGTATCAAAGGCTAAAGAACTCTTACCGGACCCTGAAACTCCGGTAAATACAACCAACTCATTTTTTGGAATTTCTAAAGATACATCTTTTAAGTTATGTTCTTTTGCACCTTTTATTTTTATTGAATCTTGCATAACTTAATTATGACACGTAAAAGTGTAATTTCAAATTTTATCAGTCACATCTAACAAAATCTTGTGCAATCTGACATTGTGCACCCTGATATAATCGACTTTTCTTTCAATAGCAAGCGTATTTAAGGCAACTGTGAAAATATCTTTCATATCATTATCATAATCCTGCATATTCAATAATGATTTTCGAGAAAGCCCGAGCATTACCTCACATCCAATACCGTAAAATTCTTCTATCCGTTTTATGATTTCAAAATTATCTTCTCTTGTCTTTCCAAACCCAATTCCAGGATCTATAATGATATTTTCTTTCTTTATTCCTTTTGATAGAGCATAATCTATTTTTTCTTTTAATTTCAAATAAATTTCATCAATCAAACTGTCATAATATGGATTGTCCTGCATATTTTCAGGAGTTCCCTTTGAATGCTGGATAATTACTTTCACACCATACTTTGCAACGACATCTGCCATATTTTCATCAAAGTCAAACCCGGATACATCATTTATAATTGAAGCTCCGTTTTTAATACATATTTCTGCAACTTTTGCACATCTGGTATCAATACTAATCGGAATTGCGAGATTTTTCTCTTTTGCAAATTCTAAAATAGGTAGTAATCTGTCAATTTGAGCTTCAGCTGAAACCGCAGTAGAATATGGTTTTGTAGATTCTGCACCAATATCTATAATATCAGCACCTGAATCCACCATATATTTAAAATGTGCCGTTGCCTTTTCATAATCTAAAAATTCACCACCATCTGAAAACGAGTCAGGCGTAAGATTTAAAATCCCGACGATTTTTGTATTGGTAATTTTATCTTTATTTAAGAATCCAATTATATCTTCTGATAAGTTTTTCAGGCCAAATGGTTGTTTTTTGAGTTTATCAGCAATTTTTTTAAGCTGAGAAATACTCCCGCCTAAAATACAATCTGTTTTATCAATTTTGGCTGTTATTGTCTCACGATGAGTTGCACAATCGGCTCCAACAGATAGGGCTGTCTGTTTTAAAATATTAGCCTGTGGAAGTGTTAAATTGTATATTTTTATATTTTTATACTTAAACTTTTGCGCACCACAATCAGCATAAGCCTTATCATATCCTATGCGTGCAACCTCTTTTTCTATATTATCTGTTTTAATCTCTTTTAATATAAATTCATTCATAAAATCATTTTAACAGAAAAAGATATTAGTTTTCATCATCTTCTGCCAATGAATTTAAAAACTGAGATTTTTGCAAGTGATCATTATATGCAATTGAAGTTGTTTTTACAATATTGGTAAGACCAGTCGCCAAAGTCATTAGGGCTAAACCGAAGCCTAGACCTGATGCAACTTTCAAAAAGACTTTACTTTTTACAATTTTACCTAAAACCGGTGCTTTTTGCGCCCAGCTTGTAATACCTTCAGTGAATTCTTTTGCCATTCTGCCAAAGCGACTAAATAATGACTTTGATTCTTTAATAGGTTTTTGCGCAAATTTTATATTATCAGTTACTTCTTGAGACAAAAATCCAAGCTTTTTAGCAGAATTAAAGTTTCTGAAACCTGCTTTATTACTTGCGGCAGCTATAGCACCGCCACCGACTGCAGCTTCACCTACTTTTTTCTTCTTTTCTTCAATATCTTGTCTTGTATATTCACTATTTCCAGCAAATGATACAGAAGCAACTTTCATTATTCTTCTCCTTCAGAGTTTTCAGGCTTTTTAAGAGTATCCATTGCTTCGACTGCACCTGTTGAAATACCACCAGCTACGCTAAGTGTATTAACTGCAGCCTTTTTATAATTGATACCAGCAAGTTTGTTATAAGCTTTTACAACGCCTTCTGCCAAAAATCCTAAACCAGCATCGATAACGTTGACTGTTTTTTGAACTAATTTATTTCCTGAAATTTTTTCACCAAGTTTTTTCAAAGATTTTGCAAATTTTGAACCTTCAAATTTATTTAATTTATTAACAAAACTTTGTTTACTGTTTTTGAATGTTTTTGTATTTTCAAATGCTGTAACTTTTTTAGAGATGAATTTTTTAATATTTCCAAAAGCTTTGCTTATAGGAGTTTTTACAATTTTATCAAATTTTTCTGCGACATTTTTAACTATATTTGAACTAGCCATATCTTTGAATGCGGCAATAATATACTTAGCACTCCATCCTGTTGCCATTCCGCCTAATACACCAGCTGCAAGAACAGCTCCACCTTTCATAGCTGCTTTCATCGGTTTTGGCAATTGAGCTTCTTTTTCTGCAATAATATCTTCAAAATTTTGGCGTTGATTTTCCCAAAGAGCACGATCTTCATCTTCTTCGTACTGAGCTCTTACATTATCCAACGCTGTAGGTTTTGAATTATAATCGCGTTTGCCAAAATTTACAGAATTTAAATTTTGATTAATAACAGGATGAATTGTTAACATAATTTCTCCATTTCTTTAGACTTTTGCATTTAGTCTAATGGATGTAAAAAAACTTTTTTGCTGTTTACACCGAATCATTTTAATAAAAATTTACAAACACTCTACACGCTATATTATCTCATATCTTGATGTTTTTGTAAAGTTAATATAAATTTTTGCAACCTTGAAAACTATTTCTTAAAGCTAATTCTCTATCTATTTGATTTAGACAATCCATTTTTTTGCCGAGCCATCTTGGAGCAATCAGTTTTTTCTTTAAACCGTTCCCTGCCAGTCTGTGGATTGTTGTCTCAGGCGGAAGATATTCCAAAAAATCACAAACAGTTTTTATGTACTCTTCCTCACTCATAAAATCAATTTCACCCGCGTTATACAAACTCGCAAGTTTTGTATTTTCAAGAGCACAAAGCATATGTATCTTTACACCATCAACTTTTAATTGTGCAAGTTTTTGCGCTGTCCGCATTATCTCATCATGAGTTTCCCAAAGCCCCAAAATCACATGTACACAAACATTTATTCCCTTTTCCTTAGTTTTTTCATAGGCTTTTAGAAAACAATCAAAATCATGCCCGCGATTTATTTTTTTTAGAGTTTTGTCATGAATTGATTGAAGTCCATACTCAATCCAAGTATAATAATCATCTTTATAACTTGATATCAAATTGAGCTTTTCATCATCAACGCAATCTGGTCTGGTACCTATTGAAAGCCCTACTATTCTTTCATCACAAAGTGATGAATTATATATTTTTTCAAGTTCTTTTACCGGTTTATAAGTATTTGAATATGCTTGAAAATAGGACATAAACTTTTGAGCTTTAAAGCGGGTACTTAAGTTTTTTATGCCTTCTTGAATCTGATCTTCGATTGATAGAAGATTTGAATGGGCTTGAGAAAAGCTTCCGCCTTCATCACAAAAAATACAACCGCCTTTTGAAATTGTACCGTCCCTATTCGGACACGAAAAACCGGCATCAAGAGTAATTTTATAGACCTTGACGCCGAATTTATTCTTTAAATATGCACTATATTGATTATACCGTTTATCAGTATCGTTAAAAAACATTATTTTTCTTCATCTTGTCCGTCTAAAATCGGATATACATAATGCTCACCGCAATTTGGACAAACAACTTCCTGTTGTTTACCTTTTTCTAATTGAGCTACTTCAAATAATGTTTTGCAACCTGATTGAACACATCTAATTGCCCAGGTTGGTCTGATTAATCTTGCCATATAATTTCCTCTTTTCTACCTCAAATCAACATCAATATTCTACCATCATAAAACCGTTTGTGCAAGTTATAAAAAATACTTAATAGCAAGCAAAACTAACACAATAGGCTAATTTATCATTAGATATACGAGTTTATAATATTAGCTGGTAAGAAGGGAGAATTTTAATGAAAAAATTTTTTATAATATTTTCAATATTAGTTGTTGCGATGCTTGCATTTTTGGATGCTAAAACCAGAATGGATGAATTGGATGCCGTCGCTGCAACCACTCCAAGTCAGGTTGAAATGAAAAGAGATATGCAAAAATCAACAGGAAGAGGGATTCAAGAAAGAAATGACGCACCTCCGATGAATATGACCTATCCGCAAAGTCAAAACAACCACCCAAAAGGCCAAAACAGCCCGCAAAAGCTTAGTCCGCAATTTAAACAAATTTCTGAACCTATAAAAAATCAAAGCCCGTAAATAATTTCGCCAAAATCACTTTCGTTTTCATTTTTAATTTCTTTTGATTTGAAAACGTCATAGGTCGGAGCATTCATCCTAAAAAATGTGCTTGGAGCTGCATTTTGAGTACTCTTTGGTGAAACTACCGGATCTGAAGATTTCGGGAAAAACCTCAAGGTAACATTTTGAGCTATACTTCTGCCTACAATAGCCTTTGAGTACATATCTAACTGTTCAAGTTTTAATGCAGCTTCAGAAGGCGTTTTTGCTTTAAATTCATTGTTATTATTACCAAGTCTTTTACGATAATTTCCGCTCCACATTACAAGACCGTTGACTGTATCTATCAATACTGCATTTGTCTCCAATTCATAAGGATACACAATACTAAAACGGCTTGAAAGATCAAGAACTTCCCAAATGCTTCTTCTTAAGTTACTTTTTTTAGTCGTAGCTGCACTTGAAATCAACAGAACAGATTTCGCTCCAAAAGCATCTGAAATATTTTTTATAGCCTGCATATCCAAATTATTTGCACGGTTGTATTTTCGCAAAGTATTTGCCGTCAAAGCTTTTAAATTAGGATTAGTTGATATTTTTGCTCTTACTGATTCAATAGTTGGAGCTGTAATACCTCTTGAATTATTAAAGTTTTCTATTACATCCTCGGCAAAAACATTCGAAGCTTCATCATAACAATAATAATTGTTGCATACATTTAAAATATCAGCAGGTAAAACCAACACATTAAAAGTTACTGCCCAAACTTTTATTGGGAACATCAATAAAACTAATAGCAAAATTCTATAAAAATATTTCATAAATATATTGTATCACAGAATTTTTCATTCAACTAATTGATTATTTTATAATTCAAATGCCTTAAAATAATAAGAAAACAGGAGAATCAGCATGGATTATCAAATTTTAATGGAAAAAGCTAAATTTGCAGCTACAAATTCTTATTCACCATACTCTCATTTTCCAGTAGGTGCTTGCGTATTAGGAAACAGCGGGAATTACTATTATGGGTGCAACTTTGAAAATTCAAGTTTTGGGCTTACAATCTGTGCCGAAAGAAATGCTATCGGAAATGCTATTGCAAACGGCGAAAAAGAAATTCTTGCAGTTGCTATTTATTCTCCTAAAATGCAGGATTGCCTACCGTGCGGGGCTTGCAGACAAGTTATATCTGAGTTTAGCTCTAATGAAGGCATTGACATCATTACCGAAGTTGATGGCAATTTAAAAACCCGTAATTTTAACGAACTGCTTCCGGGAAGATTTAAGTTATAGTATGTATTTTATTGAACTTTTAGTCAAATATTTTCAAAAAGATAGAGTAGAAAACTTAATTGAAAAATTTGAAAATGAAAAAGCGATAAATCCTTTAGATGAAAATTTTGCAATCGAAGAGGATGATAGTATTAATTGCAAACATACTTTCATGCCAATTGACAGCACAGGAGAAGTCTTTGCCTGCTCAAAGTGCGGGCTTGTCATAAATAAAAGTGAATATGAGAAAAGAAATTTCTTTAATGATAAAAATATTTAATTAGTGTCCTAAAGCTGTTGTTGATTCTTCTTTTATCATTTGAGCCAGAATTTTTTTAGCTGTTTCTAACTGGACATCATTTCGATTTTTAATATCTTCCATTGTCACTTTTACTTCTATATCTGGAGAAATTCCTTTTTTATTAATATCAGAACCTGAAGGTGTCAAATATTTAGCTATCGTTAAATTAAGTCCTGTTTCATTTGGCAACGGCATAATCTTTTGCACCATACCTTTTCCGAAAGTTTTTGTACCTAAGAGTTTGGCTTTTTTATAATCTTTTAAAGCTCCTGATAGAATTTCGCTTGCACTTGCACTTGAGCCGTCAACCAAAACTATCATTGGCTTATCAATTTCAAATTCGGTATCTTGAGCATAAATATCGTATCTGTAATCATCACGGCCTACAATACTTACCAAATTTCCGTTTTGGATAAACAGGTTTGCTATAAATATTGCATTAGGAAGCAATCCGCCTGTATTTCCACGCAAATCAAGAATTAGCCCGTCTGTATTTTTTGTTTTTTCAACAGCTTCCATAAACTCATTCGGAGTTGATGTGCCTAAAAAGCTTGATATCTGAATATATCCGATATTTTTGTCCACGGAGCTTTTTACTGTCTTTATCTTAATTTCTTTACGCATAACTTTTTTGACAAACTTATCTTTATTGCGTAAAATAGTAAGCTCTACAATAGTATTTTCAGGGCCTCTGACAAGAGAAGCTACATCTGATAATGGCAATCCATTAACCTCTTTGCCATTAATATCCAAAATCACGTCCCCTGCTTGAAGGTTTGCGGCTTGAGCAGGTGTTCCTTCTATTACATTGATTATATGAACTTTACCTGATACTGAAGCAATGTTCACACCTATCCCTGTAATTTTTGAATTTATTGAAGTGTTTTGATCATTGTATTCAGCCTTATCCATATATTTTGAATAAGGGTCATCCAAACTTGCAAGCATTGTATCTATAGCAACTTTTGCATCTTCATCAGTTTTGATCTTGCCATGATAATGTTCTTTCCATCTTGACCAGGATTGATGATTCATCGAAGGATCATAGTAATTACTCTTTACGGTTGACCATACATTATCAAACAATTTTTGACTTGATACGTGTTCATGATTTACCAATTCACTTGTATCTGGGGTTGGGAAATTATTGTTTACCTGCATTACAAATTTATTTAATGCATATAAACAAATTACCGTCAAAATGAATAATATTACTTGATTTCTCTTCATACGATTATTTAACATCAACGAAATTTTATAATCAATATACTTTATAATTAGTCTTGTAAGACATTATAAAAACTACAGATCTTCAAATCCCGGAGATGTTGCTGGAAGCCCTTTATAACCTTCATTAGACTTTACAGTTTTTCTAATATACTTATCAGAATAATTACCCTTTTCAAAAAGCTTTTTCAATGTATTTTCTCTTGTAACCAAAGGATGTAAATTTTCATCACTTTCAGGATAATTTTCCAAAATTTCACACCAAACAGATGCTTCCATAGTCCAAGCATAGGTTTCTTCTGCAATTGAATTATATTCATCTTGATGAAGAGCTTCATGCGATAGAAGAGCTGCAATTGCCCCAGGAGGGGCATCTTTATGTTTAGGATTTATAAAAATATATAACTTTCCGCTTTTTTTCCAGCCTAACGCATCAAATTCTGCATACTCGGGCTTTATTGTACTTAAATCCTTAAACATTATTCTGACAGGCTTTTGCGACAAGTTATTTCCTAATATTGCACGTCTTGAGAATTCCCCGTTAGTATCTTTCAACATATCAAGAGCTACATGGAATATATGATCTTCGCTCACATCTTTATAAAGCGGTTTTATCCTCTCAACATACTCAGTATCGTACTTTTTGGGATAATTTTCATGGATGATAATAGGCTCTTTTTTTTTTTTTTATAATGCGGGAAGCGCCAATGACATTTACGTCATCACAAGCATTAAATTTATTATGGTTCTT
>CALVAU010000208.1 GCA_944325615.1 Candidatus Gastranaerophilales bacterium
CATAAATTTAAAAATTCAAACGATATGGGATGGGTTATTAAATCATCAAAATATGATTTAAAAAAAGAAAATTCAGAACAAACAACTTTAGTTAAAAAAGTCGAAGATGATTTAAAGAAATACATTACCGAAAATTTAAAAATAGGATCAAAACTTCCACCTCATGGAGAGTTAGCGAAAGAGTTAAATGTAAGCATAAAGACAATTCATGATGCACTTAAATCTTTGACTGAGTATGGAATTTTACTTCCTCGCAGAGGCCGATATGGTACATCAGTTATAAAAATGCCAAATGACAATACAATAAGTGCTTGTGCTGAGACTTCTATTTTTGCAAAAGCTCAAGATACAGCTTTTTATTATTATGAAAGAACTCAAAACAATATCAAAAAATTAATCAGCGAAAACTACTCAATTGGCGATAAATTGCCTTCTATTATGGAGCTTTCAAAAGAAATGGATTTGAGTCCGAACACAATAAGAAAAGCTTTTCAAAACCTTGCTAAAGAAGGTTACCTGACTTTTTCACGCGGACGTTACGGCGGTACATTTGTAATTGATATACCGGAGACTGACACTCAAGCCTTCAAATGGTTGGCTGTTAATCCTAATTACGCTAAAAATTTAAAAAGCTAAGGACACAAACTTTCCCAATCGGGTTCGTCTTCATCTTCTCCAGGTTCTGTTATATGTTCATCCGACTCTAACATAACCATTAATGTTAATCTTAATTGTTTTTTGTAGTTTTCTCTTGCTTTTTCTATTGTTTTTGCGCAAAAGCAGAAACTCGGAATTTCTTCTATCATTATATAATGATAAGGTTTCCCCTCAAAATCGAGGTCTTCTCCTTCTTGCAGCGTCCAATTTAGATTTAGGTAATAATCAATATCTTTTTGCATAGCTTTAGTCTAAAGAATTTTCATTTAACGGCTGAGTAATCATTATACCATCTCCGCCTATCACATCTGCTTGTTGACCGTTTATGTGCAGAAATACAGCTTTTTCTGTATTTCGTTTTGCGGTCTTTATTAGCTGAAACAATCTTTTATAAACACTTTCTGTACCGCCGCCTGCACCAAATGAGGCAGAAAGATTTATTATAACTTTATCAGGCTTTTCTACTATTCCCAAAAGTTGAGTCCCCGCAGGAATTTCTGTATATACACCCTTTGATTTTTCGTCAGGTTTTGGCCCTAAAATCAGGCAATTAATTGCATATTTAACTTTTGAGCCATCAATTTCCGGATTGTATAGACGTTTTACGGCTCTATATACTTCTTCATTATTTTCATTTTTACCGATAAAAAATACATTAACATACTCTTGAGTCTTAGCAGGCTCTTGAGGTTTTACAGGTTCTTTTGGCTCATCCGGAGGAACTTGCACAGGCGGATTTTTCGGAATATCAACAATTTCTTCACCTGGAGTCCAGTATTGCAAACCATAATAAACTCCGGCAGCAACTAGACCTGTTAATATCAACCCTATAAAAAACACTTTTACATTACGTGCAGTTTTATTTTTTTTGCGTCTTCCCATATAACTTATTCCTTATGTTGAGTCAATGCATCTTTCGGTACATTAATTATGCCCGTTATATTAATTTTATCATTCACAATGTGAACATTTTGGACACTTAAATCTGCATTTTTATTTTCCATCACGTTTAGAGAATATTCTAATGGATTGAGATAATTAAAAACTTTTGTTAGCTTGCTCAAATCAGCTTTTACATACGGATTCATCAATTCAGGATTGTCTAACTGAATTTTGCCGTTTTCAACATTCAAATCAGTAATCAATGCTATTGAAAAGTTTGAACCTGAACCAAAGTTCAAAAGCGGAACATTGACGTTGAATACATATATAAATTTGTTATCTTTTATTCTTGCCTTAGTTGATTCAATATCAAATAATGAAAGGGCTTTACCAAAATTGTTGACTTTTTCAATCATTTCGTCATATCCGGCTGCTTTCATTGTGTTATTCAAATCATCCTCAGATAAGGTAATACCGAAACTTAAAGGGAAATCCTCTTTGAATATAGCCGTCGAATTCTTTTTATCATAGACAATATAGTTAAAATTGCAAAGCGTTTGTATATCCATTGAAGAAAAATAGACTCCGTCTGCAACTACATTTTGTCCATGAATTTCCATAGACTTAAATCTTCCATCTTTCAAGTCTGCAACGCTGAAAGAACCTACATTTACAGAAAATTTGCCATCAGCATTTTTTGTTACTTCAGATTTTAAAATATGTTCTGCAATTTTTGACCCTAATAGATTTACTCCTGTAACTCTTCCCATTACGGTGCTAAACTTGCCTGACATATCATAAGGAGCAGCACAAGTATAATTATATTGAGCATAAGAAGGATTTGATTGAGTTAAAATCATACCTGTCAAAAATAAAAATGCCGCCAATTTTCTTTTCATATCTAAAACACTTTCTTAATTAAGATTTTTTTGCCATCGGTCTGACCGACTGAAATTATTATATCATCATAAATTAAAATTACAACTTGAGAGTCTGAAATATCGTTCTTATTGTGGATGTACATCCCATTCAAAACTTTCTTATACTCATCTTCACTAAGCATAACTCGAGGATAATCAAGCATTTCAATAGGATTAATCAGACTATTTTTCACATCTTCAAAAGTTTGAAAAGCATCCAATGCTTTAGAATTTTCAACTCTAAATTTTCCTGCCTGCGTCCTAATCAACTTGTAAAGATAAGCTCCTGCATCTAAATTTTGACCTATATCATGTGCTATTGATCTTATATACGTACCTTTTGAACACTTTACAAGAACTTGCGCCTGTTGTGTTTCAAAATCAAAACTTTTTAACTCAATATTTTCTATATAAACTTTTCTCGGCTCGATTTCAACCTCTTGACCTTTACGAGCATATTCATATAACTTTTTACCTTTGACCTTTATTGCAGAATAAATCGGCGGTGTCTGGAAAATTTCACCTTGAAACTTTGGTAGCATGTCCAAAATTTCCTCTTTAGTGACTTTTTTATCTGATACGGATATAACAACACCATCCTTATCATAAGTATCGGTTGATTTACCAAACTGCAAAAACGCCAGATATTCCTTATCATCAGCAAGATATTCTATCAATCTAGTAGATTTGCCGATACAAATTGGTAAAACACCTTCAGCAAAAGGATCAAGAGTACCTGTATGACCGATTTGTTTTATTTTTGTAAGCTTTCTTAGACGCGAAACTACATCGTGAGAAGTCAGACCTATTGGTTTATAAATATTCAAAAACCCGAAAAGCTGACTATCATCAGGCACAATTAAATTTCTCCTCTTGAAATTTTATCTATAATTTCACTTACTTTAGAGCCTTTTTCTAAAGAATCAGTATATACAAATTTCAACTCAGGAGTAAGTCGGAGTCTAATTCTTTTTCCGACCTCAAATCTTATTTTAGGGGTACTTTTTTCAATAATTTCTTTTGTTTTTTCAACTTGCTCAGGTGATCCAAGTACACTGTATATAACTTTTGCAAATGAATTATCGTGTGATACTTCGACATCAATTACAGATACAACACCTGCCAGTCCGCGAATTTCTTTACGCAGAATATCTGATATATCACGCATTAATTCTTTTCT
>CALVAU010000209.1 GCA_944325615.1 Candidatus Gastranaerophilales bacterium
CATATTAGACAGCGTAGCTACCGACACCCGTAGGCGGGGGCGTAAGTAGCGAAGGTTTGCTTTTGATATACGTAATATAAGGAGAACTAATGGAAAAAGAATATCATATTTTATCTCTATCTGGCGGTAAAGATTCTACAGCTCTTGCTTTCTTTATGAAAGAGAATATGCCTGAGATCTTTGAAAAGTTGGAGCTTGTGTTTTGTGATACAGAATGCGAATTGCCAGAAACTTATGATTATTTAAATAAAATTGAAATCTTTTTAAATAAAAAAATTTACAGGGTAAGACCTGAAAAAAGTTTTGAACACTTAATGCTTTTACATAATTATTTCCCTTCTCCAATAAAAAGGTGGTGTACAGTAGAATTAAAAACAAAACCTTTTAAGAAATTTATTGCTGACAAATTAAATACAAATAACTCAATAATTCATCTTTTTATTGGAATTAGAGCTGATGAATTACAACGTGCAGAATATGACAAATATAATAATCAAAGAATAAAAGAAGTTTACCCATTTGTCGATTATGGCTTAAATTATTCAGATATTATGGAAATTTTAACTAAATCAGGCATCGGAATTCCTAAATACTATGAATGGTCAAACCGTTCCGGTTGTTATTTTTGCCCATTTCAAAGTAAAAATAATTGGTTAAATCTATACGAGCATCATCCTGAGTTGTTTTTTAAAGCTAAGAAATATGAAGATGATAAAAATAATGCTAATAGTAAAAATTTTAAAAGAGTCGGATGGAATATTGATATGTCTTTAGAGGATATGATTAAACCTGAAAATATTCAAAAAATCAGGGAGTTTTACAAAAATAAAAAAACTAAAATTTCGGTTATAAATAAACTTTTTGATTTATTTAATTGAATTCCAAAGTTTTAAGAACATTTTTTTATATGCACTATTTAATATTTGAGAATTTTTAATAACTATGCAATTTTCATCATTCAATCTTTCTCCTTGTTTAGTAAAATTCATAGAGCCTATAACAAGGATGTCATTATCTATAATGATAGATTTCATATGCATTTTGCCAGCCCAATTTTCAACTTTTAAATCAATACCATTATGTTTTATATAATCAACATTTACGTATTTTCCTTTGACGCTTGTTTCATCAACTATTATTTTAACTTCAATTTTTCTTTTGTGAGCATCTATAAGTGCATTGATAATATCATTATGTGTTAAATAGAATGCAGGAATATAAATAGAAGATTTTGCCTGATTTATTAAAGGTATAATTTGGGTTGTTGAGATTTTATTTGTCGGAGAAAAATAAACTGAAACATATTTTTCATCTACTAAAATATTTTCATTATTACTAACTGGACTTTTCATATTATGAAACTTTCCATTATACATTTGCTCAAATTCTTTTTTATATAAACTTGTAATCTCTTTTGAATTAATCAATACAGCGATATTTGCATTGTACCCAGTTAAGCAACTGGATGAAATATTTGTCGAACCAGTAAAGACCTTTTGATTATCAAAAATGAAAAATTTATTATGCATTAAAGCTCCCTGAAAATCAAGTTTATATTTATAATCAGGAATATTTATTGACTCTGCACTTTCATAATCCGTTGTAAAAGTTGGAATGTTATCCATTAATTTGTATGTATCAAAATAAATATTTTCCTTATTTTCTGTTAAATCAGTTACCCAACGAACTTTAACTCCTCTTTTTTGAGCATTAACTAAGGCTTTAAAAATTCTATCTTGTTCTGCAATACCATATATTGCAAAGTCAATACTTTCTTTTGCATTATCAATATTGTACAAAAGAGCTTTACAAGCTGAACTTTTGCAAGAATTTTCTTGATGTTTTTGTTTTAAAGGACTTAAAAAATATAATTCAATATTCCCATCTTTGGCATCAGGTTTTACAACTCTTTTATATGGCTTGTACTTTTTTTCTTTTATTTCTTTGAGATAACAACAACCGGCAGGTGTATATTTGATTGAAGGTTTATTAATCAACTCCTGTTGACTAGATTTCCAACCATATTCACAACTTGTTTTGTGGTATTTGCCATTTTTCTTATTCAATACAACAAGATTTAGACTATGAGATTTTTTTGCATTGGCTTTTATTTTATCTAGGTTCTGATAAGGTTTGAGTTCATCTGCAAGGTTAGATTTTGTATAAATTGTAGCAAGTCCTGCTTTCAGCACTTCTTGTTCATAGCTTTTGCATTTGCCTTGTCTATCGCAATCATAGTAAAGCGACATCAGGCGTCTGTTGTTTTTGTCAGACTTTTCTTCTGCTGTATATTCTGCTTTTACAGACTTATTCAGTAGCTCTTTTTTAGCAAATTCTTTCCCGTAATACCCGAGTCCTAAAGCTTCATCTTGAGTAAGGTTATAAAGCTTCATCTGCCAATTTAGTCCATTATTGAGTTTAGTTTCGAATGTATCAATACCATTGATGCGGACTTTTTCATCTTGTTCTGCAATGCCGTTATCGTTAAAGTCAACATATACAGTATCGCCATCAATAACTTTAATCACCTTATGTTCAACTGATGCAGATACAGGTAAAATTGACACTGTTGTCAGTATTAACGCAATTGCTAAAATCTTTTTCATTATTTTGCGTGTCCGATAGCTTTGTAGCTTACATTCATTTCATCAGGAGTCATTACCCAAAAATCTATATGATGAGAGGCAGCTATTGATTTTATTCTATTAATATATTTTTCATCTTTTACACCATCTTCAGAAATCAATACAATTCCAGGTGTTTTATTTAATTGATACCCATAATAAAGTGCTTGGCCTATACTTTCTGCCCATTTTTTAGCAAA
The DNA here is from genome assembly GCA_944325615.1 of Candidatus Gastranaerophilales bacterium. Taxonomy (GTDB): domain Bacteria; phylum Cyanobacteriota; class Vampirovibrionia; order Gastranaerophilales; family Gastranaerophilaceae; genus Scatenecus. The sequence goes on from CALVAU010000209.1 coordinate 2,825, forward strand.
GTCAAATTCTATTGCGTGCGTAGATGTTACACAATCAACTCTGGCTTTGTCAGGTAAAATAAATTCAGTTACACCACCATTTGCTTTGCACCATACGTTTTGATAATCTTTTTCATAATATTTATGATTTTTAGGTGCAGTCCCCGCAAATGCAGGAATTGCAATATTTAATATTAATAAAGATATTATAAATCTCCTCATTCTTAAATTCTACATTTAAACTTTTAAAATGCAAAATTCGTAAATTTTGTTAATTCCAATTACTTGAGAGTTGCTCTCAATAGCTTTTTATGTCAATATTATTTAAAAGGGAGATTTTATTTATGTTTACGATAAAAGAAGTTTCAGAAAAGATGGATGTATCAGAGCATACTTTGCGTTTTTGGGCAAAAAGCGGTTTTTTCCCTTTTATAAAGCGTGATCAAAATAATGTAAGGCTCTTTTCTGAAAATGATTTAGAGTGGGTGAAAATTGTTAAATGTTTAAGAACGGTAGGTACTGATAATAAATCAATAAAAAGGTATATAGATCTTTGTTTAATTGGTGATTCTACAATTTCTGAGCGTTATGGTATTATTCAGGCGACAAAACAGAAAGCGGAACAGCAAATGAGTGAGTTATCACATCAATTGGAATTGTTGGAATATAAAGAAAATTATTACAAAAAGCTTTTAAAAAACAATTCTGCTGTTGATGAGTGGAATCCCATGAATAAGGTTAAAGAAGAAGAAAGTATTGCATAAAAAAGCCCGATTTAAAATCGGGCTTTTAAAATACATTATAGACATTTTTTTATATCATCAACTATAAGATCTTTTTTAAGGTGGTATCTTTCGTAAAGTTCATCAAGAGGAACTCTGTCTGGAAATTCTTTTTTACCGCCAAAATTTAGAACTTTCATATTTGAATTACCGTAGAATCTTGCGATTTTTTCACCAAATCCGCCGTTTAAAAGACCGTCCTCTAAAGTGATCACAACATCGTGGTCTTTTTTCAAGTCTTCAAGTAATTCTTTATCAAGTCCTGTGATAAATTTAGGATTGATAAGTGTTGCATTTATACCCATTTTTTCTTTTAATTCTTCCATTACAGATTTTCCTAAAGAGAAGAATGAGCCAAGAGC
>CALVAU010000210.1 GCA_944325615.1 Candidatus Gastranaerophilales bacterium
CAGAGCGGTTTATCGGAGCGGTCTTGAAAACCGTCGTACGTGACGAGCGTACCGTGGGTTCGAATCCCACCTCCTCCTCCATTTTAGAAGAGCCTGAAAGGGCTCTTTTTTAGTACAAATTTTTATGTTATAAATTTTATGTAGTTGATGAGAAAGTTTTTACTGTAAGTGACTGGATAAAATTCGAGGTAGTTATGCAAAAGATTAAAGTAGTAAAAATGCAAGGGTTAGGGAATGACTTTGTCGTTCTTGATTATTCTGAATATCAAAAGACAGGACTTTCAATGTCAGATTTGGCAATAAAGCTATGTAACAGAAACTTTGGTATTGGGGCTGACGGGATGATTATTCCGAAAGTGTTTTCTGAAAAAAATGAATTGAAGATAAAAAATGAGCCTTATGACAGTATGTTTGAAAAAAATAATACTACTGATATCGGCTGGTATTTTTATAATTCAGACGGATCAACAGCTCAAATGTGCGGAAACGGGATGAGATGTTTTGCAAAGTATGCCTATGATAACAAACTAGTTGATAAAAAACAGTTTTCAGTCCAAACGCTTGCGGGAGTTATCAAACCCGAACTTCTTGATAACGGTCTTGTTAGAGTTGATATGGGGGCTCCGATTTTAGAGGATGAAAAAATTCCTTTTAAAGGTGATAAAAAATTAAAAGCTCTCGATAGAGAATTTGAAATTTTCCCTGTGTCTATGGGCAATCCTCATTGCATAGTATTCACCGAAGAAGATCCTCTAAATTTAGCTAAAACTTATGGGCCAACGATTGAGAAACACGAGTTTTTCCCTGAAAAGACGAATACGGAATTTGTAAAAGTTCTTTCAAAATCGGAAGTTGATATGCGTGTATTTGAGCGCGGTTGCGGGATTACTCTTGCTTGCGGAACAGGTGCTTGTGCGAGTGTTGTTGCTTCTGTTTTAAATAACTTAACAGAACATAAAGTGAAAGTAAATCTTTTAGGTGGCTCCGTAATCATTGAATGGAGCGGATCATGGCAAAATTTGTCTGAGCATGTTTTCATGACCGGTAGTGCTGATTACAGCTTTTTTGCAGATTACATCTTGTAAAAATTTGTATTTCCATGATATTATTGATTTACAGCCAAATATAAATAAAAGGAGAAATGAAATATGAAAACTTACGAATTATTAGCTGTATTTAAACCAAATTTAGATGCAGAAGAAGTAGATAAACAAATCTCAAGCTTGAATGATTTGATTTCAGGATTTGAAGGAAAAGTTGATTCTACTGACAAAATGGGTAGAAAAAAACTTGCTTATGATATTCAAAACTTCCGTGATGGATTTTTTGTATCAATGATTTTGGCACTTCCTGCTGATAAAGTTGCTGAATTCAAAAGACAATTAAGATTGAATGACAATGTTTTAAGAACAATGTTTATGGAAGTTTCTAAAAAACAACTTTGCAAATAATAGTTATTAAAATATAGGTCATAAAAGAGGAAAATAAATGTCAGGAATAGCAAAATCAGTAGTAACAGGAACAGTATATCGCGCACCGGAAAAACGTTTTACACAAAACAATGTAGGTGTGTCCGCTTTTGTTATGAACATAGGCGATAGAGATGAAATGCTTATCCGTGTAATTTCAAAAAGAAATACTATGGATGAATTGGTATCTTCACTTAACAAAGGCGATAAAGTTCTTGTAGAAGGCAGACTTCAGACAGCTGCAGTCAAAATGGATGACGGTACTGAAAAAAGAATTTATGAAATTGATGCCAATACAGTCGAAAGATGGGGCGAAATTTCAGCATCTTCAAGCTCTGATTTTGGCGGAGAAGACATTGTAAAATTTGAATCTGATGATATGTCTAATGAGTTGATTAACGAAGACGAAATTCCGTTCTAGTTATCATTTGACAGGTCGGTAAAAAATAAAGTACAAAACTAATAAAAACGGTCGAGCGCGAAAGCGCAAAATAGAAAGGTAAAATTTAAATCAATGGCAAGACAAGAACAAGATAAGAAAAAACGTAAAAACTGCTCACTTTGTGCAGACAAAGTTACTTCTATCGATTACAAAGATGCCGCTAAATTGAAAAGATACTTAACAGAAGCAGGCAAAATTATCCCTAGAAGAATTACAGGTAACTGTGCAGAGCACCAACGTATGATAGCAAAAGCTATTAAACGTGCTCGTGAAGCAGCAATCATTGATTACGTTTTTGACTAATTGAATAAAGTTAAAATCGAAAAAAGAGCGGTATATTTACCGCTCTTTTTTATTACCAAACAACTTTTTCAATCAATTCGATTTCATATCCGTCAGGATCTTTGACAAATGCTATTTTAGTACCTTTTCCGTTTAAATCAAAAGGTTCATATAGATATTCATAACCGAGTTTATGAAGTTTTTCTGTAAATTCATCAAGCGAATCGACAGAAAAAGCAAAGTGTCCAAAACCAGTCCCCAATTGATAGCCGTCTTCAGGAGTTTCGTCGTTTTGTGTAAGCTCGATTTGGCATACTCCGTCTTCGTCATTTAAAAAATACAATTCGCAATCTTCTAATCGTTTCTTTTTATCAAGTGTCATATTCAAAAGTTCTGTGTAAAATTTAACGGATTTTTCCGCATCTTTTACCCTAATCATTG
>CALVAU010000211.1 GCA_944325615.1 Candidatus Gastranaerophilales bacterium
GCGCATAATCCGCCTACTTAGAATAGTACTCAATTACGAGTTGTTCTTTGATTTCAGGATCTAATTCTTCTCTTTCGGGAATTCTATCGAATGTGATTTTTAATGCTTCTTTATCTATTGTCATCCAAGCCGGTGCACAAGCCATATCAATCATTTCTGTTACTGATTTTAGGAATGCTGCACTTCTTGATTTGATTGTGATTACATCGCCAGCTTTTACTAAGTATGATGGAATATCTACTTTTTTACCGTTAACTAAAACATGACCGTGATTTACGATTTGTCTTGTTTGTTTACGTGTAATACCTAAGCCTGCTCTGTATAGAATATTGTCTAATCTTGATTCTAACAATTGTAAAAGAATAGTACCTGTTACGCCTTTTCTTCTTGCTGCTTCGTGGTAGTATTTCGCAAATTGTTTTTCACTTACCAAGTATGTAAATCTGATTTTTTGTTTTTCAGCAAGGTGTAATGCATATTCAGATAATTTCTTTCTAACTGCACCATGTTGACCTGAAGCTGTTTGTCTCATTGATGAAGTTAACTTTCTGTTAGAAAGATCTTTTACTTTTTTATTTCTGAATAATTTGTTTGATGGTCCTGTATATTTAGCCATTTTTAATTTTCTCCTTTTTTCTTGTGCGGGGCATCTATGGTTTACGTTTTGGCTTATCACGCAAGCCCCCGCGTTTTACTGTTTTATTTAAGTTTAATCTGATTGCTCTGTGTCTAAATTAAAGATTAAACTCTACGTTTTTTAGGTGGACGGCATCCGTTGTGTGGGATTGGTGTTACGTCCTTGATCAAAGTAATTTCAAGCCCTGCTGCTTGGATTGCTCTGATTGCAGTTTCACGGCCTGATCCAGGTCCTTTGATATGTACTTCTACTTTTTTCATACCTTGGTCGATTGATTTTTTAGCAACCAATTCTGCTGCAGATTGAGCTGCAAACGGAGTTCCTTTTCTTGCTCCTTTGAAGCCTGTTGCGCCTGCTGTTGCCCAAGCAATAGCATTACCTTGTGTATCTGTAGAAGTTACTATTGTATTGTTAAAGGTTGATTGTATGTGTACAACACCTTGCAATACATTTTTCTTTTCTTTTTTCTTTGTTTTTTGTGGTCTTGCCATTTCTTTATCCTTTATCTTTTTTACTTTATTTTTGATTATCTAAATCTTATTTCTTTTTAGCAACTGCGCCATTTTTCTTACCGCGGCGTGTTCTTGCGTTAGTTTTTGTTCTTTGTCCTCTTACAGGAAGTTTTCTTTTGTGTCTTAGACCTCTGTAAGATCCGATTTCTTGAAGACGTTTGATATGCATTGTAACTTCACGTCTCAAATCACCTTCGATGTGGTAGTTTGATAGTTCGTTACGTAAGTTTTTAATATCTTCTTCTGTTAAATCGTCTGTTCTTAAGTCTGGTGAAATACCTGTTGCTGCAAGAATTTTCTTACTTCTTGTAGGTCCTATTCCGTAAATATAGGTTAAAGCTATTTCCATTCTTTTGTTACGAGGTAAATCCACCCCTGCTAGTCTTGCCATTGTTTCTTTTTCTCCTTTTCTTGTTGTTAGATTTTTTTATTTATGAGGCTTAAATACTTCCTCACCACTGGCCGATAAGCCCGCCAGTTCGGCTTTACAAGGATTAGCCTTGTCTTTGTTTGTGTTTAGGGTTTTCGCAAATTACTGCGATACGTCCTTTTCTTTTGATACATTTGCATTTATCGCAAATTTTTTTAACTGATGATCTTACTTTCATTTTGTTTTCCTTTATATATGAATTTGTACGTGAGATTTCTTTTTTATTTTAATCTGAAGGTAATTCTGCCTCTAGTCAAGTCATAAGGCGTCATTTCAACTTTTACTTTGTCGCCCGGTAAAATTCTAATGAAATTTTTTCTGATTTTACCTGAGATGTGAGCAAGAATTTCGTGATCATTTTCAAGTTTCACGCGAAACATTGCATTAGGCATTGATTCGATTATGGTACCTTCTATTTCAATTACGTCTTTTGACATAGTTCCTCTTTTTCGGCTAAATTTTTACATGTGCACAGATTACCCTTTTTAAGGGTACATAATTATATTACTTGGAAAATATTTGATTGCAAGTGATTTGTTACGGTTAAAGTAATAAAATTTAACCTGTTTTTATGAATGTTTTTTTAATGTTACCACAGAAACAATGTTTGCTTGCAAGTTTGAAAAGGTTTTATATAGCAACTTTTAGGGATTTTTGTAAATTTTTCTTAATATTTTTAATGTGCGTATTTTTAAATAAACATTTTATTTTGGCAAGCAATCCCAGTAAGATTTATTAAGGTTATCAGGACAAATATCATTTATTGCGTAATATGTGCAAGCCAGACCATTTTCTTGTGTTGTAGAGTTTATGGAACAATATGTTCGTTGTTTGCCGTATATAAATGTACTATTAGGTGCTTCAGATGGGATAAGACGCCCTTTATTTTCTATTCTGAATGTAAATAAATCATGTCCCCATCTATTAGGTCTTTTTTTAATTCCATTCACATCTATAGTTATAAGAAGTCCGTATTGAGGGTAAGGACTATTCTGGATGAATATTGCCATTCCGTCATTAATTATCATCTGCCCTTCATCAAATAATGAAGCCTTCGCATCATTACTGTTGTTGTAGTTTCTGTATATTTTAGATTTGTAATAGTCATCTGGATTGCTGCCAGTTATGCCATTATTTTGAGAATATTGGTTAGTTTGTAAATATTTTTTGAATACATTAGCAAAAGTGTATGCAGGATAGTTTTCAGGTAAAATTTCTTCTCCTGTGTCCATGTACATAAAATTTAATGCTTGAGATATTGTTGAGTACCCTTTCTTTAATTCAGTTTCAAGAACTTTGTTCTGGTAGTTATTTATTAGAGTCGGTAGTGTCATTGCAATGACTATTCCAATTATGCCAAGTGTAATTAGTACTTCAGCTAATGTGAAAGCTATCCTTTTCATAAATCCTCCTGTGTGAATATTAATGTAATTATGAACATTATTATGTTCATAATTACATTATTCGGCATTTATTCGGTTTTGTCAATTATGTAGTATAAAAATATGAAGGATGACAGATTATTACAGCTTGGTCAAAAAATACGCTATGAACGGTTAAAAAAAGGTTTAAGCCAAGAAGATTTGGAAGAAAAATCTCTTGTTTCAAGGCGTACGATTAGTGAAATTGAACGTGGTAATGCAGATATCAGATATACTAATTTATATCAAATTGCATCAGCACTTGAAATGACAGTATCTGATTTATTAAAATTCAGTTTGTAGTCTATGTTAAGTTTTTATAAGAAAACGTTTTCTGTTGAAATCGGCGGGGAATATTTTACTTTATATAAGTAAGAGTACTATTAAGAAGTGTCCTGTGGCAAAGGAGAGTAAAATATGGCTGATAAAATAAACGGTATTGAGGATTTAGAAGAATTAAGGGCAGCTGCTGCTGTGCAGGGAACGACTGTGCCAAATTATAATGAGTGGTATAAAGTTATGCAGCAATTGGAAGAGTTGGGCGTAGAATCAACTGGATCTTACGCCGGAGACAAAGCTAAAATTGAAGAGGTTCAGCAAGCTGTTGAGGATTACATAAGAGAGGCTCAAATCGAACAGGCTGCAATGGAAAGCCGTAAAGAAAATCAGCAGGTTAAAGAAGTTGCAGAAACTGATAGTGAACAAACTGTAAAAGCTAATGTAGCGAACGCTACAAGTTCTCAGTTAATGGCTGATTATATGAAAATTTATCATTTATTGCCATAATTTTTTGATGCGTTTGATTGGCCAAAATACTATAACTGCACGACCTATAAATCTGTCTTTTTTTAGTAGCCCCCAGTATCTTCCGTCTTGAGAGTTTCCTCTGTTATCTCCAAGCATAAGGTAGTAATCTTCAGGAATTTCAAATTCACAAGTTACAGTCTCAGAGCAGGCAGGATATTCATAAGGGCTTTTTACATAAGTCTCTTCAAGTGGTTTGTCGTTAATATATACGGTATATTTGCCGTTTTCATCTGGAGAAATTTTAACTTTTTCTCCGGGAAGTCCTATTACTCGTTTGATATAAGCTATGTCTTTGCAGAAAAATCCTGTAAGTCTTGAAAATACTCTCCAGGGGGTATTTTTAAGCTTTTCAAAGGGCGGGTAAAATACCATTATATCCCCGCGTTCAGGGGTTCTGTAAAATCTTGAGTATCTTTCAACTACAATTCTGTCCCCTTCAAGTAGTGTGGGGTGCATTGAGGCTGATGGTATCCAGCGAATTTCACCTACAAAAAATCTTATGATAATAACCATTACAACGACAAAAACGATTGTTTCAATGGTTTCTCTTGCAATTGGGTTAAGAGTTTCGTATCTCCCTTTTAATTCTTTATTTTTATTTATTATTTTTTCTTTAATATCATTATATGTTATTT
>CALVAU010000212.1 GCA_944325615.1 Candidatus Gastranaerophilales bacterium
CCTTCCAATTATTCAAGTCTATATCACTGTATTTGGTAGTCTTGACCGGTTTTACAACTTGCAAATCCGCTTTTTTAACAGGTTTTAATTTTGTATTTGTTTTTACCCTTGCCAAATCTTTTCTCCCAATTTTAAAGTCTAGAAATTTCTTACTGTATTTGTATCTTATAGAAATGTTTCAAATTTGTAATCAATTGTTTAGATGAATTTGTTTTTGTTGTAAGCTAAAGGTGTATGGAGGAATTATGTTCCTAGAACACATAACTTTAAGCAATATATACATGATTACAGGATTTTTGATTTCGATGTATTCATGCGTATCAAATGATGTAATCCAAACTTTGGGTACTTACCTCACTACAAGTAAAAAGATGCCAACTTGGTTGATTTGGGCTTTTACAAGCGCTGTTTTAGTTATAACTATCGGAACCGGTTGGATTATAAATGACGGAGATATGGCTTTTGGAAGGTTGACGAGAATCCCTTTCCCTGAGACTTTTACTTTAGTTCATGTGCTTCCGCCGATAATTTTATTGTTCTTGACACGTTATGGAATTCCTGTTTCCACAACGTTTTTAATATTAAGTATATTTTCAGCTCAAGATATCAGCGTTATCGGAATGATTTTATCAAAATCACTTATCGGATACGTTTTGGCTTTAATTGTATCAATAATTATTTACAACATAATTGCAAGACCTTTGGAAAGATATTTCTATTATACGACTGATAAAAAAATTTCTAAATGGTGGATTGCTGCTAAATGGCTTTCGACAGCTTTTCTTTGGTCGCAATGGCTTATGCAGGATGCTGCAAATTTATTCGTATATCTGCCAAGAAAAGCAAGTGCTCTTGATTTAATCCTTGTATTGCTAGCCTTTTGTGGATTTATGTGGATTGTGGCTTATAAAAGAGGCGGAGAAATTCAAAAAATTATAAAAATGAAAACTAATGTGCAAGATCCTCGTTCTGCGACTATTATAGATTTAATCTACGCATTTTTACTTTTATATTTTATACAATTGAACAATGTACCAATGTCAACAACTTGGGTATTCATAGGCTTGCTTGCAGGAAGAGAAATAGCACTATATCACAGATTGCGTTTTGAAAGCCCTAAAAAAATGTATAAACATATTCTTAAAGATCTCAGCAAAGTAACTTTTGGGCTTGTTGTTTCCATAGCGGTGGTTGTTGTTCTTATAAAATTTGACTTGGTAAAACAATTTTTCATGTCTCATTTTATGTAATATTCAAAGGAGCATTTAATTGGCGAGGATTAGGCAGCTATCAAAGAATTTAATTAACCAAATTGCAGCCGGAGAGGTAATTGAACGACCTGCATCTGTTGTAAAAGAACTTGTAGAAAACTCAGTTGACGCCGGTGCAAAAAAAATTAGTATCGAAATTACTAACGACTGCAGAAACATAAGAATTGCAGATAACGGATGCGGAATACATCCTGACGATATTTTACTTGCTTTTACAAAACATGCGACGAGTAAAATACAAAAAGATGAAGATTTATTTTCCGTAACTACTATGGGCTTTAGGGGAGAAGCTTTAGCAAGTATAATTTCCGTTGCAAAACTTACCTGTACAACACGAACGGCTGAATTTGATACAGGAACAAAAGTACAATGCGAAAATTCTGAAGTGAAACAAGTAGAGACAGGCTGTGCAATCGGTACAATTATGGATATCAAAGAGTTATTCTATAATGTACCTGCAAGACTTAAGTTTTTAAAAAGCGCTTCTACTGAATTTTCATACATTCAAGAACTTGTTCAGACAATTGCTCTAGCTAACCCACAAATAGCATTTGAACTAAAACGAGATGGCAAGTCTGTTTTAAAAACTAACGGACTAGGAGATTTAAAAAGAACTATAAAAGAAGTTTTCAACGGTGATATTGTTGATAATCTAAAAGAAGTCTTAAAAACCGATCAGCTTGCGGGATTGAAGATTTCAGGTTTTGTAAGCACTCCTGATTTTACAAGATCAAGCAAGAAAAATTATTATATGTATATCAATAAACGCGGAGTCAAATGCCCTGTTTTTCAAAAATCAATCGATACTGCATATAAAACACTTATAGCAGGAGGAAAATATCCTTTTGTCGTGCTGAACCTTGAAATCCCGCCTGAAGATGTTGATGTAAATGTACACCCGACTAAAAAAGAAGTTCGGTACAAAAACACAAACATGATTTTCAACTTCATTTACACGGCAATACAAGCAGGACTTGCAAACTATATAGAAAAACCAATGTCACAAATACAGAGTTCAATATCTTCAGAAGAAATTCAGGATAATGAAAAATTAGTAACTATAAATAAACCTATACATAGTGAAATTTTTGTAAACCAAAGTGAAGATTCAATATATTATTCAGACAGGGCTGCAGAAAAACTAACTCAAACACTTCCTGCACCTAAAAAAGAAGAAATAACGCAAACAAAACTTATTACACATATTGAAAAAGAAACAGAGCCTGAAGAAAATATTATCGGACAATACAAAAATACGTATATTTTAATAGAAAAAGATGACGGGTTAGAAATTGTAGATCAGCATATCGCAGAAGAAAGATATATTTATGAAAAATTAAAATCAGAAAAAAATATTATATCTCAACTGCTTTTCATTTCTGATGTTCTAACCGTATCAAGTGCAGAAGCTGAATTGATCAAAGAAAATATACAAAAATTTGAAAAATTCGGATATGAAATAGAGTTCACCAAAGAAAATGAATTAATCTTTAGAAAAGTTCCGCAATTGATTGCAAAAGTAAACCCTCAAGAAATACTCTCTGATATTCTCGAAAATATAGAAGGAGATATTGATAGACTTGAAGAGAAAATTCTTATTACAACTTCTTGCAAAGCTGCGGTAAAAGCAGGACAAAAACTATCGACCTGGCAAATGCAGGAAATTATAAAAAAATGGAGAAAAACTAAAATGCCTTACACTTGCCCACATGGAAGACCTATTTCAAAAGTTCTTCCTCACAAGCAGATTGCTTCATTTTTCCAAAGACAAGCTTAAAAAAATGCACCTTAATAGGTGCATTTTTCTAATTTATAATTACATCCTGCGGCTGAATTTTTGGCGCTTGTTTTCGTTGATGTTTAAGAATTGTATTTATATTATTCAAATCTTCATCCTGCGCAAAAACATTATCTTGTTCTTCATCAGCTTCATTATTTTGGTTGATTTGAGCAATCACATCAGGATTATCTTCGGTTGGTGGTGGCTCTACTGGCTTATCCTCTTTGCTAGCCTTAACTGCTCCGACATCAGCTTGACCACCATCTGTGACTGCATCTCCAATCATTGCATTACTTGAATCAATATTACCTGTGATAGTTTTAATTTGAGATGTAACTTTCTTAATAGCCTTATCTGAGCCGTAAGTTACATCCTGCAAATCTCCGCCCGCTTTAATTGATGAAACTACAAGGTTTTTACCAACTGTATTGGATTTTAATAAGTCAACAACACCTGTTGCACCATCAAAAATATGGTTGTTTCCAACTACTACTCTTGATTTGTGAGCTGTTTCATATTCAGTTAGCAGACTTCCGACATAAGATGTATCATTTGCATAGTCTTGAGCTACTTTTGCCTCTTTAGATGCCGATTTCATTAATTTTGAAATCTGATCAAAATCTGATGTGAAATTATCAATTTGCACAAGAGAATTTTGGACTTCATTTGACATAAGAACCCCTAATTGTCCATACCTTGATTTTTCATTTTCTGTAAGCTGCTCACCTTTTTTAGCTTTTGTATCAAGAGCTTCCCACTCAGACATCATTTCTTGAACTTTTTTCAAGGTATTGTTCTGAATACTTTGAGCTTCTTCAGTTACTCCATCCAATTTTGATGAATACTGTTCAAACTCTTGGGTACATTGTTTTAAAATTTCTTCTTGAGCAACTACTTGTTTGTTGAAAACTTTTATGACATTCTTTTTACCCATATTACCGGCATCACCGATATCTGCACTTAACCCTTCTGAGTCGTTAATATCGTTTACATCACCAGTATCCAGTTCATATTCTACTGTGTTTGTAGATTGCATAGAATGCGCCCATTCCAAAAACTCCTCAGGAACATTGACACCGTTATCCTCCATTTGCAGAATTTCTTCATAAGAATACTGCGACCACTCAGGATCCAAAGGTTTTCCGAGTTTTTTAAATGAAGCATCCAAATTTAAAAGATTTATCGAGGTATTACTTTTCATAATAAGACTTTGAGCATAATCCTCAATATATTCATCAGGCCAATCGGCAAAATCTGGATTATTTTTTAATTCATCAATTTTTTGCTGCAATATCTCACTTGGCGTGTAAGGCTCATACCTTGATGAATTCACAATATTTTTAATTGATTCAATACTAGTCATAAGTGCACCTTTCGACAAAATAATACTTTGTATAATTTACGGCACATAAGACTTTAAACTTTAAATTGAATTTTTAAGAAATTCTTCAAAATATACTAAAAAGCTGAATTAATAAGGACTTTGCCTTAAAAAATTCAGCTTTATAAAATTTTACAATTTCAATTTATAAATTATAAATGTTTTTCAATATTTGAAATTATTGAAGATTTTGGCATTAAACCGACAAGTCTTTCAACAGCTTTGCCGTTTTTGAATACCAAAAGACTCGGCAAACCGCTTATCGCATAATTTTTAGCTGTCTCAAGATTATCATCAGTATTCATTTTTACGAATTTAACCTTATCTCCGAATTCACCTGCAACTTCATCCAAAATAGGACCAAGTTTTCTGCAAGGTCCGCACCAAGGAGCCCAAAAATCTACTACAACAGGAGTTTCGGAATTCAAAACTTCTGCTTCAAATACTTCATCATTAATATCCACTGCGTTAGACATAAATATCTCCTTAAATTTTATTTTTAACAGAGCCATTCTATCACAGAAAAATTTTTTGTGCTATTATCTTAATAGAATTCTATAGGATATAAAAATGGCTAGAAAAAAAATAATTGAAATAGTTTTAGACACTGAAACAACAGGACTAGATCATACAAAAGAACGAATGGTTGAATTTGCTGCACTGAGTCTTGAAAACGGCAAAATTAAAGACGAATTTCAAACTCTTATAAATCCTCAACAACACATTAGAAAATCAAGTATTGCCATTCATGGAATTACTGCTGATATGGTAGCCGATGCACCGACTGAAGCAGAAATTATGCCTAAAATATTAGAGTTTATCGGAGATTACCCGATTGTAGCTCACAACGCTATATTTGATTACACATTCATAAATGAAGCAAGCCTTAGAACAACCGGTAATGAAATTTCAAATACTAGAATAGATACTCAGCAAATGTTTAAAGAAGTATATCCTGATTTGGATTCACATGGTTTGGAAGCTCTTACAAAAAAATTCAAGGTAGATTTAACAAACCACCATAGAGCTATGGCTGATACTATGGGACTTGCACTTGCATACCCGAAATTAAAAAAATTATATTTGCAAAAGTATGATTGGGAAATGAAACAGCTTGATAACGTCGAATATCTTTTTGAAAGATTTTTGAGAATTCAAAATACAATAAACACACTCCAATCAGAATTACAGGATTTAAAATCTGTATTTAAGCTATATTTTGAACAGGGTGGAACCCCAATAAAATCACAAACCGGAGAAACTCTTGTTTATAATTCAAAGCAATCCTTCGGATATGATATCCACCAAATCAAAGAAGTTTTAGAAGAAGTCGGCGCATTTGAAAAAGCTGTAAAATTAAACACAGGCTTTGTAGATCGCTTAGTTGGCGGCTGCAGTTTGGATGAAGAAAAAAGAGAATTAATAAAAGAAGCTCGTCAAGAATTAACAGAGACTCGCAATATACAAATTATAAAGGCAGGAAAATAGATTATGTTAAAGAAACTGGCTGGATTTTTTCAAGAACCTCCTGTAAAAGAGGTTATTCAAGACACTGAAAAAGTAAAAAGCATGTATTCTCATTGGAGATTGAGAATTTTTTATGCTTGTTTTATCGGATACACTGTATTTTATCTTTGCAAAAAGAATATAGCAGTGGCACTTCCGGGATTAAGTGAAGAATACGGTTATTCAAATACAGAACTCGGACTTTTGGGAAGTTCTTTATATCTCACTTATGGAGTTGGTAAATTTGTAAACGGAGTTTTTGCAGACAGATCTGATGTAAGGAAGTTTTTACCGACAGCACTTATTATGACAGCAATTGCAAACTTATGTTTTGGACTTTCTGCAGTATTCATAACACCGGGTGAAGTTTCATTCTTTGGCCTTCCGACAAATACAATTCTTTTATGGCTGTTTGTATTTTTCTGGGGTGCCAGCGGATGGTTTCAATCTGCAGGATTTCCGGCTGTTGCAAAAAGTTTAACTTATTGGTACTCAAATTCCGAAAGAGGAACAAAATGGTCATTATGGTCTTGTTCTCATCAGGTTGGTACATTTTTAAGCGTTATTGTATCAGGATTTTTAGTTGCACACTTCGGATGGAAGATGGCATTTTTCGTACCCGGTACAGTCGCAATTATTGTTGCTATCTGGTTATTTGACAGATTAAGAGACAGACCTCAATCATTGGGATTGCCTGATATCGAAACTTATAACGAAGAACCTTCAGCTAAAAATCTTAATTGCGAAGAAGATAACAGAACTTATGTAGAAATATTTAAACAAAATATTCTATTTAACAAAACAATCTGGCTTTTAGCTATTGCTTATATTTTCGTATATATCATAAGATTTGGCGCAGAAGACTGGATGATAAAATACTTAAGCGAAGCAAAAGGCAATGCACTTGATCTTGCTGCAATGAAATTGAGCTCACTTCCTTTAGTCGGAATTGCGGGTACAATTTGTGCAGGAATAATTTCTGATAAAGTATTTAAAGGGCAAAGAGCTCCAGTAAATTTGATTTACCTTTTAGGAGTCGTAGTTTGTTTGGTACTATTAAAGTTCAATACAATCAGTAATTTAGATTTTATATTCATAGGACTTTTAGGAGCTTTCACATACGGACCTCAAATGATGATTGGAGGACTTTGTGCAGTAGAATCAAGCTCTAAAAAAGTTGCATCAGCAGCGACCGGATTCACAGGAACTTTCGGCTATATCGGTGCTGTATTATCAGCAACAGGTACAGGTTTTATGGTTGACAAATTCGGCTGGAACGGAGCTATAATATTCTGGGTAATTTCAGCACTAATTTGTATCGGAATTTGTACAGTCCTTATGATTGACGAAAAAAAGAAAAATAAAGAAAACGCTTAAATAAAAAAACTTCCGATGTTGTAATCGGGAGTTTTTTTTATTCAGATAATTTGCTAACATCAACCCAAGAAATACTTTTCGAAAACTCATACAACTCATCCGGGGTTAATTCAATAGCAGAATTACTGCTGCCGCAGGCCGGAAAAATTGTATCAAAACGTTTTAGAGAACTATCACAATAAGTTTTTACATTTGGATTTTCTATTGCAAAAGGACAAACTCCGCCGATTTTGTGACCTGTAAAAGTTTCAACTTCTTCAGGCGTAAGCATTTTTGCTTTCAAGCCAAATGTCGTTTTAAATTTTTTATTATCGATTTTTGCATCTCCTGCCATGCAGATAAGAATACATCCATCTTCAGTTTTGAAAGAAAGTGTTTTACAAATTCTTGCGCCATCCGTATTAAGTGCTTTTGCTGCTAATTCTACAGTAGCACTCGATACCGGAAATTCTAATATTTGATTTTCTTTTCCATACTTTTCAAAATATTTTCTTACTTTTTCAATAGACATAATTCCTCACTAAAATTCAATATACGTAGTATCTGCACATCCATTTTGCGGAAGACTAA
>CALVAU010000213.1 GCA_944325615.1 Candidatus Gastranaerophilales bacterium
TTCTTGATCACTTGTAGAAAAAACTTCCGCATCCAAAGTTTTTTTCAAGTATTCCGCATTATCTTTAAAATGTTTTTTCATTATTACGGCTGTACCTTTATTCAAAATCTTTAATAAATCCGTAAAGCTTTTATCAGTTGTAGTTTTTGAAAAATCAATTACATAAGATATAAAATCATGAAATTCCGGATGAAAATAATCCCTATTTTTCTCTAATAACTTTGCATATTGCACTATGTTACGAGTTTTTTCAGCTTGATCTACAATTTCTTTTAACTTTTCATCACTGAGCATTTTGCACCCGCAACCAGGACAATGCACACCATCTAAATGTAATAACTGATTTTTAAATTCATCAAGATTATCCCCAAAACTAATTTGCGGCGCATAACAACTCGGCAAATCATTGATTTGACGATAATCTTTAGAGCCATTATTCATTACATTATTTTGATTATTTGTATTTGAATAGTGATTATAAATTTTTATGGGGTAAATTTTCATATTTTTATAACCTGATACTAACATAAAAAAGCTAAAAATAAAAATTGCTATATACAAAGAAAAATTTACAACTATTCATAATTTGTTAATCTTATGGTTTGTGCTAGTATTAAAATATGAAAAAAGTACTTTTGGGGATATCAATTTTAATTTTAGCATTATGCCTGCAAAACATCTCACAAGCTGCAGACGTAAGTTTTATTTATATAAACGGCTCAAATAATAATAACGAGAAAATGAAAAATTGGTTCGAGAAAGGGGTAAAAAAACTTCACCCTGCAATGATAGACCAATTTGAATCAAATGAGCAGGTACAACAGCTTATGCTTAGTCATAAAAGTCTGAACATAATTGACGAACCTAAAATTTTCTTTTGGGGCGACCTTAGTAAAGCTGATTTAGATTTTGTAAACAGGCAGCTGGATTTGTCAAAAGATTTTAGTCCAACAGTTGCGTTTCAGGTAAGAAGACTTATTACACAATATATGCATGACGCAATCTGGGTACAAAAGACACATCATATGCTCCCTATTGTAAAAAGTTTGAATGATATGGTAAAAGAAGAATACCAAAATGGCAGAACAACTGTTTTATACGGATATTCAGCAGGTACTTTTATAACTTACGAATACCTTGTAAATACATTACCCTATGTGAATTTAGAAGAATTATTTAATGTTTTGACAGTTGACGAAGAATTTAAAAATTTCGTTAAACAAAACCCTAAAAACAATACCTGCATAGCAGCACTTGCAGATGCACATATCGGAGTTGTATCCTCTGGCGGCAAATTGGTATTTAATAACAGTGAAGAATCTTTAAAAAAACATTATCTTGAAATTGACAAGTCAACAGAAAAGGTCTGCTCTCCAAAAGGTGCCGTAAGAGGAGTAGTAAATTTTGCAAGTCCGCTTGTTTTATTTTACTCAGATCTGGCTGACCCTGATTATGAGCAAACTTATTATAATAAACTTATGCTCAAATATATTATGGAAAACGGACTTTTCTGGCTTACTGTAAACTTTAGAGAAGATCCTCTTGCGTTCCCATCATCCAGAAATTTAACCTATGAAGAAATGGAAAAAATAATCAATCTGAAATTTTCAGATCCAAAAGGATTTATTTATGATGATTCCGGAGTATGGAGCTGGAGACCGTTTTTCTTAGCTCATACTTCATACTGGTCTGCAAGAAAAAAATTCTCAAAAGCAGTTGTAAAAAGTTTCGTTAACGGATACAGATACCAATACGATAATTTATATCGTCAAAAAATAGAAGAAAAAAATTAAAATTACATATAAAATATAATTAATAAAAGAGGGAATAGAAATGACAGAAAAATTTGATTTTACAGACGGCGCACAATTTGATCCGGGATTTATTGCACATTTAAGTGCTTTTGTTCCAAGTATAGAATATATTTATAGGGATTTAATCAGAGTAAAAAACTTTAATCAAAAAAAGATGAAATTCAAAATGTATTTCAATAAAATTCAACATCTAATTGACACTTATATCGGATTTTATCTTGGTTGTATTCTTTGGGCTGCAAGTATTAAAGACTTGGACAAACCTGTATTGAATAATCTTTGCTACGGCGGAGAGTACGATGAAAAAGAAACAACAGGCGAAGTTGATTTCATCAGACAATACATCGAACAATTCAAAAAAGATGTAAAATACTATCTTGGACAAGATTATACAATTGATGAATTCATTCCAAGAGTGCTTGATGAATATGAAGAATTTCTTAAATTAAATGAAGGTTTCACAAAAGTTCAAAACACATCAGATTTGCAACTAAACTCTGGTATTAATAAATTAAACGATAAAGAAAAAGAAGAAATTTTAGAAAAAATTGCAGACGTAGTAAATTCAGGAAATTTCAAAGAACTTTATCCTCTGAACGAAACTCTATTTTCAAAAACAGCAAGTGTGTAAATTATGGACTTGATTGATAAAGTATATTCAATGTTTATTATAGGAACCGAAGGCGGGGGATATGAAAAAGCACTTTCACACCCCCTCGGCGGTCTTATATTTTTTACACACGATATACAATCAAAAGAACAATTCAAAACACTTATTAAAGATATTAAAAATAAAGCAGCTGCCCCTCTATTTCTTTCAATAGATCAAGAAGGCGGTCGAGTAGAACGAACAGAAAATATTCACAATGGCAAAAAATATTTATCCGCAAGATTTGCTTATAAAAATGGTGAAGATTTTCTAAAAAAACAAACTCAAGAAATAGCAAAAGAATTGAAAGATTTTGGGATAAATTTAGATTTTGCACCTTGTATTGATGTAAATACAAATCCGAAAAATCCGATAATCGGAGAACGAGCTTTTTCTGATAAAACTTGCGATGTAATTAAAGCAGAAAAAATAGTTTCAAAAACTTTATTAGAAAACGGAATTATTCCATGCGTAAAACATTTCCCAGGACATGGTGACGCAGATAAAGACAGCCATTTGAGTCTGCCTGAAATTGATTTGCCACTTGATGTGATGGAAAAAATTCATATTGCTCCTTTTAAATCAGCAATCGAAAACGGAATAGAAATGATTATGGCAGCACATCTTCATTGCAAATGTTTTGATGAAAAAACAACACCTGCTTCACTAAGCAAAAATGCGCTTTCATATCTTAGAAATAACCTAAACTACAAAGGTATAATTATATCAGATGATATGATTATGAAAGGAGTTGCAGCTTATGGGGCTTTAGAAGCCTGCATTATGGGTATTAAAGCAGGATTAAACATGTTTATTTACAGAAACTCTACCACTGAAACTATCTCTATAATTGAATCTTTAGCAAAAAAAGCCGAAGATGATAATGAATTGAAAAAATGCATTGATATCTCTTTTGAAAAAATAAATGAATTAAAAAAACACAAATTAGCTTAATAATGTAAAGTTTTCAAAAACTAATTAAAACTATTGCTGCATAAGACTTTTAGCACAATTAGTAAACCCTAGTTTTGCAACGTTTTTTTAAGTTTTTGTAATGATTTGACATGATTACAGCATGTTTTTGCTAGTATTAAATGAGTTGGTAATTAATGGTATGTTTACCCTTATAGCCTTAGACAAAAAACCGAAAGGAAGAAAATTAATGAACAAATTTTTAATTGTACTTTTGACACTCTTATTTAATGTACAAATTGCAAACGCAATGAATGTAGATCAATTTATGGACAAACATATAGCACCTATTTCAGACGCGGTTGCGGACTTGATTTTCTTCCCGATAAAAATAGGTGGCTCGAGTGTACCGGTAATTATATTTTGGATATTAATTGCAGGTCTATTCTTCACCATATTTTTCAGAGGAATTTCTATTTGGGGTTTAAAACATGCAATTGATGTAGTCGCAAAACCATCAGATAAATCTTCTGACGGCAACGGTGAAGTATCATCATTCCAAGCTCTTGCAACAGCACTATCAGGTACAATCGGTATCGGGAGTATTGCAGGGGTTGCGATCTCAATTTCAATCGGCGGACCTGGAGCTGCATTCTGGATTTTTGCGGGTGCAATTTTAGGTATGTCAATCAAATTCGTTGAAGCTTCACTTGCTGTAAAATACAGAAGATTGAATTTAGACGGTACCGTATCAGGAGGACCGATGCATTACATCGCTCACGGTCTGACAAGAAAGAAAATGAGATGGCTTGGCCAACCACTATCTGCAATATTTGCAGTGCTTTGTATAGGTG
>CALVAU010000214.1 GCA_944325615.1 Candidatus Gastranaerophilales bacterium
TATCAACAATGGAAGCTAAAAAGCAATTTGCTCAATCAAGCTTTAATAATGCCATTGATACAGTAATGAATGCGAAATTAAGAGGAGTTCACGCACCTCTTGTAAAATTAGGTACGGTTGATAAAGAGTATTCAACAGCAATGGAAGTTGCATTCGGCGGCAGAATGACTCATATTGTTGTTGATGATGAGCACGTTGCATCAGTTGCAATTGAACTTTTAAAATCATCAGGAGCAGGCAGAGCTACATTCATTCCATTGAATAAAATTGTCAAAGCTCCAACAAAATTGAACCTGCCAAAAGATAAAGGTGTAATTGACTTTGCAATAAACCTTGTAGATTTTGACGACCAATACATTAACGCATTTTACTATGCAGTTGGTGACACTTTGGTTGTCGAAGATATGGAATGTGCTAAAAAATTAATCGGCAAATACCGTATGGTAACTCTACAAGGTGAAATCTTTGAAAAATCGGGTTCTATGACCGGAGGTTCTCAAAGAAAAACCGGTTTGAGCTTTAGTCAAAATGACGATAATGAGCTTGAAGATTTTAAAAAGCATCTTAAAGCTCTTGAGACAAAAGCTTCAGAACTAAATAATAAACGTCAGTCATTGGAAAACAAACTTGAAGATGTTCGCAAAAAATATTCAGAATCTATGAGTGAGTATTCTAAAGCTAAAGTTGAGCTTGAAAATATGAACAGAGATTATTCGAACAGTGAAAACATTTTGGCTGAACGTGCAGAATTTATAAAAGTTACAGAGCCTAAAATAGATGAATTAAACAAAAAGTTAGATCAACTTGAAGAACAAAACATCAAGATTTACGATGATATGGCTCAAGTACAGTCTGATATTGAAGAAGTTGAAAAACTTATCAACGATCAAGACTTAAAAGATCTTAAAGCAAAAACTGAAGGTGTTGAACACGAAATAAAACGACTTCAACAAAATTTGATGAATGCGAATTCTGCAAAAAATGATTTTAACAGAGATATTGCATTCAATGAAAACCTAATTGAGACTAAAACTGAAGAGATCCAAAGTATTGAAAGCAATAATGTAAAATTAGAAGCAGACAAAGAAAGATTTAAAAGCGAAATTGAAGAATTAAATAAAAAAACAGAGGCCTTGAATGATCAAATTGCAGAAATAGAAGAAAAGCTTGGCAAACTGCTAAAAGAACGTGATGAAATCAATGAAGAGTTAAATGAACTCGAAAAACAAAGACATATTAGAGAAGCAGACATTGAAAGAATAGCGGAACAAATAGAATCCTTCAGAGCAAGACGTCGTGAATTGGAACCTCAACTGGAGACCGCTAGAGAAGAACTTATCAATGCCGGTATAGAAATAGAAAAATTAGAGCCTGTCGAGATTTCTATTGAAGAAATAAATTCAAAAATACAACGTCTTGAAAAAAGAATGCAAGAATTAGGTGATGTAAATATGCGTGCGATAGCTGCTTATGAAGAAGTGCAAACTCGCCAGCAGGAATTAAAGACTCAAATTGAGACATTATCTAAAGAACGCAAAGAAATTCTTGATAGAATGAGCGGATACGAACAATCTAAAAAAGAAGCCTTCTTGAAGACTTATAACAACATCAATGAAAACTTCAAACAAGTATTCCATCAACTCTCAGAAGGTGAAGGAGAATTAAAGCTTGAAAATCCTGAAGATCCGCTATCAGGTGGTATGACAATAGAAGCTCAGCCAAGAGATAAAAAATTGCAAAGACTGGAAAGTATGTCAGGCGGCGAAAAGTCTTTGACTGCACTTGCTTTTGTATTTGCAATCCAACGATATATGCCATCGCCATTCTATGCATTTGATGAAGTTGATGCAAGTTTGGATACAATGAACGTAGAACGTATCGCCCAAATGGTGCAGAACCAATCAAAAGATACGCAATTTATAGTAGTTAGTCACAGAAAACCTATGATAGAATCAGCAAATAGGACGATAGGTGTAACTCAAAAAGAAAAAGGTATAACCCGCGTTACGGGAGTAAAACTTAGAGATTAATTATGAGTAGTGAGACAGCAATACTTAACTATAACAATTCAGCAATTCCTGAAAATGTCAATTTGGACAACGAAGGAATCGGAATTCTTGTGTCAATGGCAAAAGCAGGGAAAATTGACCCGTGGAACATTGATATAATTGATGTCACTGATAAATACCTTGCACATATGTGTGAGATGAAATCTCAAGATCTTCGCCTTACTGGCAGAACATTTCTTTTTGCATCTGTTCTTTTAAAACTAAAATCAAATGTCTTAGAAGGAATTGATATTATGCAATTTGAGGATCAACCTCAAGATAATATTGAATATGATGATGACGGTTTTATTGTTGACTACGGCGAGGAAGAATATGTTCCGACAAACAATGTCGTATCAATTGATGATGTTTTGCAGCGCAGAACAAGCGTAAGATTAAACAGAAACCGTGTAGTTACTTTGAGAGATTTGATTAGACAGTTAGAGTTTTACGA
>CALVAU010000215.1 GCA_944325615.1 Candidatus Gastranaerophilales bacterium
CCGTATTTTATCAGAAAATAAAAGAACAAAAACAGCTTGCTAATTCAATCGGTGCTTCAAATGCAGGCTTTAAAGACGACGGAATATTTTATATTTCCGCAACCTTCAATCCGGAAAAATGTGCAAAACTTGAAGAAAGTATTTTTACAGAAATAAAAAATATTCAAAAAAACGGGGTAACTCAGGAACAACTCCAGCTTGCGAAAAATATTATTGAAAGAGATACATACTACAACAGAGAATCCATTTCAAACATAGCCGGCGAAATAGGTTACACCTTTGTCACAACCAATGACATAAAATATTATGATACCTATATTGAAAACATAAAAAAAGTAACAGCAGACGATGTTAAAAGAGCAGCGGATAAATATCTAGGAATTAATAAAAGCGCTGTATCAATAGTTTTACCACAGAACTGTAAAGAGATTAAAATTTCCAATATCACACCTAAAACAGAACCTGCTAAATTGATAAGCGAAAATAATAACACTCAAAAATATGAACTCTCAAACGGTGCTACATTACTGCTTACTCCAAACACTGTAAATGATATTATTGCAATCAGTATATTTTCAAAAGGCGGAGAACTGACAGAGAAAATTCCGGGAACAGCAGATTTAACAGCATCAGTTTTAACCAGAGGATCAAAAAAATATTCTGCCGTTGAATTTGCAAGAGTTCTCGAAGATAACGGGATTAAAATAGTTCCCTCGGCACAGTCTGATGCGCTTTCAATTACAGTGCTTACCACCAAAAACGAAATTGATAAAACTCTGGAACTGCTCAACGAAGTTATAAATAACGCGGCACTTGATGATTACGAAATAGAAAAGTCTAGAACTGACAAACTTAACGCAATCAAAAAAAGCAAAGATATTCCGCTAAATCTTGCAATTGATAATTACAAAACTTACATTTTTGAAAACACGCCATATTCTATATCAAATAAAATTCTTGAAAAAACATTAGCGCAAATTACACAGGAAGATATAAAAGCTTACTATGACAAAGCTTTCTTCCCGCAAAATGTCGTAATATCTATAAACGGAAATGTTGATAAAGAAAAAACAATTAATGAATTTACAAAAATTTTCAACAATAAAAAAGGTGAAAAATTTGACTATGCCAAATATTCAATACCATCGTTAAAAGAAGGAAAAAAAATTACGACATCTGTTAAAGATTTAAAAACCGACTGGATTATAATCGGCTGGCAGACAGCAGGAGTGTTAAACCGTAAAGATTATGCAGCATTGCAGGTTATAGATTCCATGTTAGGTTCAGGAATGAGCTCAAGGCTTTTCAAAAACCTCAGAGATAAAGACGGTCTTGCATATCAGCTTGGCTCGCAATATTCTCCTAATGTTTTAAAAGGAGCATTCATCGTGTATATCGGAACAAATCCGGAAAACCTGAACTACGCACAAAACCGTCTGCTTGAAGAAGTTTTCAGACTAAAAAAAGAATTTGTCGGCTCTAAAGAATTGCAGGAAGCAAAAGATAAACTTCTAGGGCATTACATAATCGGTCAGGAAACAAACCTTGATAAAGCCACCACAATCGGCTGGTTTGAAGCATCAGGCAGAGGATATAAATTAGATAACCAGTATGCACAATTAATAAACAGCGTTACAGAATCCGATATTATAGAAGTTGCAAACAAATATTTCAATAACAATTACGTTTTATCAATAGTAAAACCGGAAATGTAACTTAAAATTATTTTATAAATGCCTTTCATCATTAAAATGATAACAGGCATTTATATTCTTTTTATTTATCCATATATCTTATTTAATCTTGCTGTTGTATCTTCTATAGATTCACGATCCATTTCTTTAACAATTTCTTTAGCATAGCTTAATTTTATTTCAACATCATCTGCACTTTGTATATTATGCAAGTCTGGAAAATTATCTGATTTAAAATACTCAACTCTAATAAATGAATCGTGTTTGGCTTTATTTTTTAGCTGATAGTACAATGCACTATCAGTATCACTATCTATAAGCGGTTTGTCTTTCATTACCTGATAAATATCACCCGTTAAATGATCTCTTACAAATACATCTTTTCCGTCGTAGATAACATAACTTTTAAAATTTTCCACAGGTTTCACGAAGCGCTCAACAAAATCGGCTTCTGCTATACGCGGGTCGCTAAAATTATGAAATTTTAGGGCCAATTTTTTAGCACCTTCTTCAGTTAATCTAAAAGCCATACCGAATGATTGAGAGTTGCTTTGTACAGGGTTTACGTTCATATAATTCCTTTCTGTTTTGAAAACTACACACAACAAGTACAAAACCTGTAAAAGCTTAAATGCCCCCCCGAAATTGTTACAAATATTTACATAGAAAATATTATTTGAAGTGAATAAGTAAATAGGTGAATAAGCGAATAAGTCTTTAAGGTGCGCTGAAGCGCACAAAATATTATCTTCCTCTCCTCTTGCGGGAGAGGGTTAGGGTGAGGGATATAATAATCTGCACTTAATGAAACAGCAGCAAAGTGGATGCTGTTTGAGCGGTAAAGAGATGCTGAAACGGGTTCAGCATGACAGATATATAGCGAGTTCATCCGCTCGGGTTGAATTTAGTGCAGATTAAACGGTCAGCGTGTTTTT
>CALVAU010000216.1 GCA_944325615.1 Candidatus Gastranaerophilales bacterium
ACCAAACTCGGTACAGTATGATTTTAGCAAATAAATTTTTATTTTCAAGTCCTTATTTTTATTGCTTGATAAATTTGAACTTTATTAAAAAAAATGACATATTATTAATATTCTTGCTTTTTTTATCACCTATTATGTAACATAATAATAGGCAATAGTTGAGCATGCTTAACTTAGATCTATGATGGAGAAAGGCAAGGTGTATGATCACTAATTTAGAAGCCATAAAAGAATATGAACTTACCGAAAGAGAAGTTTTAATTCTAGGGTTAATGACAGAAGGTTGCGATAATAGAGAAATCGCTAATAAAATTTATATCAGTATTCATACTGTAAAAGCTCATGTCAGTGCTATTATAAAAAAATTAAATGCAAAAAATCGGACTCATGCTGCTTGCAAAGCTGTTAGAATAGGTATTTGTTAGATTTCTACCTTATTATCCAAGTGAGTAAATTTAATGTAACAATTTTGAATCTTTCATAAATTCTTATTATAATATTAGGGTGGGATATTAGTTTATGAAAATAATCTTCAAAATTTTTATATTATTTTTTCTGTTTATTTGTACATTTGCTCAAACAGTATCAGCAGAAGATGTATATAAAGTAACGTCTTTCAATTATGATACTTCAAACTCTTTTATACTTCTTACTGTCCCAGACACAATTGAAGAACCTGTATTAAAAAGTATAAAAGTTGTTAAAATGGAGAACCCGACAAGGGCATATTTTGATATTAATTCTTCTGTTTTGACAACCCCCAAACAGGATTGGTCGTTTACTGCAAACGGGCTTAAGCAGGTTGTAGTAAGTCAATTTTCGACAAATCCTGACGTTGTTAGAGTTGTTATGTACTTTGATGATGACTTTGATTTCTCCAAAGTACATTTTTACAGGATAAAAAATAATATAATCGTTCAATTTAAAGATATACAAACTAAAAACGATTATTTTCAAAATATTTACAGAGACGACCACGCCTCAGCCAGTGATTTTTATGAATATCTCACAATGACAACACCGGAAATTCCTAAAGATGATGTTGTTACTCAAATTCAAGATGCGTTTAATACTCAGCATACATCAAGAAAAGAGCTTAAATTAAATACAAAATATTACATAGATAGTATCACTCCAAAGCAAAATGCGGTATTATTAAATGGTTTTGGCTCTATCACAATTGAAAAACCGATGATTTTGTCAAACCCTTTAAGGATTGTATATGATATCCCAAATACACTAGTAAAAGGGGATATAAGAAATACTGAATATAAAATAGGTGATTATGATTCTGTTAAAATCGGTCAATTTTCAGTTAATAAAGCAAGAATTGTAATCACAACTAATGATGTGAAAAAATATATTCCTATTATCTCAAGTGATAATCAATCATTACTTATTGCAAATACCGACAAAATAGGGAATTACAATCTATTTTCAAATATTTCCAACATGATTTCATATTCTAATGAAAAAATAGATTCTCAGACAAATGCTATGACACTTGCTTTTACTGCACCTGTCGTGCACGGGATAAACAGAACAAATGAAGAACTAACGCTTTATTTATATAACGTAGAAAACTATAACGAAAACGATTTTCAAACAGCATTTAGCGGAACAGCATTCGCTAAAGCTCAAGTAAGTCTTATACCTAAAATAGGTTTAAAACTTACAATACCTCTTGAACAAAACAGCTTAGTAAATACGTTTTTGGGAGCAGATGGTAAAGCTTTAAAAGTTATAGTTAAAGCACCTAAAAAACAATCTATTATTTCAGAAATAATAGCACCACCATCAACACAACCAAAACCTCAAGGTAAAGGCATTAGAAAGGTAGTAATTGATGCCGGACACGGAGGAAGTGATTATGGTGCTATAAGATGTAATATTAATGAAAAAGATATAACATTAGATGTTGCAAAACAAGTAAGAGATATGCTTGTCAAAAAAGGTTATATTGTCCAAATGACAAGAGACGGAGATGAATATGTCTCATTGCAGGATCGTGTTGCAATCAGCGAAAACTTTGAACCTGATATTTTCATAAGCATTCACGTAAACTCAAGCACAGGCACAGAAGCAAGCGGAGTAGAAACACATTATTACCACCAAGAAAGTCTTTTACTTGCGCAGACTCTGCATGCAGCTTTAGCAAGTGCAATTGATACCAAAAACAGAGGTCTGTTCAAATCAAAATTCTATGTAATTAATCACACAACAGATCCTGCAATATTAATGGAAATCGGATTTATATCAAATGATAAAGAAAGAGCAGAACTTAACGGTCCTGCAAGGAGAAAGGCAACAGCAAAAGCTATTGTAGAAGGAGTTGAGAACTATTATAAACAAATCAAATAATAATAACCCTATAGGATTTTTTGACTCAGGTGTCGGCGGAGTAACCGTCTATGAACAAGTAAAAAAACTATTACCAAACGAAAATTATCTCTATTTTGGGGATACCAAAAATATGCCTTATGGAGAAAAATCTCAAACACAACTTTTAGAATTTGCCGATAAAATATTCAAATTTTTGGAAGACAAAAAAGCAAAAGCTGTTATAATGGCTTGCAATACAACCTCTGCTGTTGTCTATGAAAAATTAAAAAACAATTATAACTTTGAAGTATATCCCATAATCCAATCGGTAGCAAAGGAAATTTCAACTTTACCGATAAAAAAAATAGGTGTTTTTGCAACGCATGCAACAATCAATACGCACTGCTATAAAACTGAGATTCAAAAACATAACCCGAATATGGAAGTAATAGAAATAGCTTGCCCTGGTTGGGTAAAAATAGTTGAAAATGGCCAAGAAAAATCACTCGAAGCCGAAATCGCAGTTAAAGAAAAATTAGAAGAAATGCAAAAATTCAGTCCTGAAAAAATAATTTTAGGATGCACTCATTATCCGTATTTGCTTGAAGTTCTATCAAAATTTGCACAGAAAGAAACTTTCATAAACCCTTCAATTGAGTTTGCAAAAATAATTCAACAAGATTTGAAAGCAAAATCTCTTTTAAACGAGACAATTGGTGAAAAATTTGAAAAATTTTACGTAAGCAAATCCCCTGAAAATTTCAAAAAATCAGCATCAATGTTCCACGAAATAAAAGAAATCCCGGAGCTAGTAAATTTATAATTTAAAACTACCAAGGATAATCCTTTTTGATTTTCCAATTATCTCCAATTATTTTTGATGCACAATATGTACCATCACCATTTTTAGAACAATTTGAATTTATTTCATCTATCGGTTTGTCATATCCTAAAGGCAGAATTCCTTTATTACCTTTTTCCGAAACTCTTTCAAAAATAAAAGTATCATTACCTAATCGATTTGGTAATTTTGCTCCATTTATATCAACAATTAGCCAATCATTTTCAATAACAGTATTTGTTCCCCAAATGCTAGAAAAAATTACGACAAGAATTCCATCCGAGAAATAAAATGTTGTTCTTGTTGCTGGAGTAACTACATAATACCTAAAAGGATTTCCATTAACTTGCATCCAAGGTTGAGAGCTTTCAAACCCACAATCTGTATATGTTTTACAAACATGAACTGAATTTAAGTAAGGCTTCCAATATATATTAAAATAACTCTCCGCACCTAAAACATGAGCTGAATCCCAATATTTATAGTCTTCATGATCAACTTCCGAGCGTAATAAAGCTTGATTTAGAGTTGTATATACTTTTTTAAGCTTTACTATCGTCACATTTTTTTGATATTTCCCGATTAATGCAGGCAACGTAATAGCAACTATAATGCCTATTATCCCAAGCGTTATCAAAACTTCAGCCATCGTAAAAGCTCTTAATCTCATACATAGTCCTCTATTCTTTAGTCTATATTTATCTACTATAGTAGTTATATACACACTATAGTCAATAGATAGTTTTTTGTCAATGATTTAGAATTGAAAAATGTTGAAAGAAGAATTTCTTAAAGAACTCGGGTTTAGTATAAAAATTAAACGAATGCGTTTAAAAATTTCGCAAGAAAAGTTAGCAGAACTTACAGACTGCAGCACATCTTATATAGGCTTTATAGAACGTGGTGAAAAAAGTATTTCTTTATTTAATTTTTTGAAAATAGCATCCGTCTTAGAATTAGACATTAGAGAAATATCTCAGCTTTTAGAAAAATAACTAATTATATTAACTCAAGACAATCATCATAAGTTTCGACTTCGATAATTTTATCAGATTTAAAGAGTTTTGAATTAGTCACATTGAGTTTTGTAGAATTTTCTTTCACCGCAAAAATTTTTATATTTCTTTTCAAAGCTTCAAAAACTGGAGTTGCACCTAACGAATCAAAAGGCATTATCAAATGATCAAGATTATCTATCGAAATACCTCCATTTTTGACAAATTTTGGAGCATTATGAAGTCCCAACAAAACACAAGGTAAAAAAGTCGGTGTGATATATTCTGAAGCAGCTTTTGGATTGACAATATCCGTTGATATTGAAAAATCTTCAAATGCTGGAGAATGTGCACATGGTATTTGAAATTTTTGAGAAACACAATGCGAAATTATACCCTCTACACCGCCTACAGGATCGACTCCAGCTCCGTTTTGATAATCAAGATTCTCATCTTCAGGATCTTCAAAAAGGCATACTATTGCAACAGCTTGAGCACCGTTTTTTATAAGCTTTTCAACAGCTTCATAAACAGTTTCAATATTTTTTACACCGCCTGTCGAAATTCCATTTTCATCAATATAAAACTCAACACCGACATTGTTTTTGGTAATTTCATACCCGATTACATCAACACCATATACCGTTTTAACTGCACCTATCGTATTTATATGAATATTCAAAACCTCTTGCGGTATGGCTTTGTCAAATACGACTCCGATTTTATTATTTTCTGAGGGTTGGAAATTCAAATTCCCTTTAAAAAACTCATCCAAACTATACCCTTCAATATAGAACATATTATCATTAATACCTGAAAACACACCTGCATTAACTACATTTGGATTTACAATAAGTTTGGATTTTTTAGAAAATTTTCTTGCATAAGTACTTGCATCCCCGGCATATCCGCCTATACTTGCACCAATACCTGTCGGGACTATAAATGCTCCAAGTTTTTCTCCGTTATCTAACATATAATAATATTATAATAAATAAGCGGACTTTAAAAGCCCGCTTATTTCATTATTATTTGTTAGTACCACCGTATGAAAAATCATTTTTGATATTTGTTTGTAGAAGTTTTGTCCAAGAACTCTCAAAAGTTGTAATTTCGTTTAATCTCGTTTCATAATTGTTCTTGTCTAACTCAAGCTGATCTTCCCAAGTGTTTAAGTTTTGCAACTCATATTCATGCTCTTTTTCAAGAATTTCCATTACCATCTCATACTCATCCGGAGACTCTTCGTAATATTCATAGTAATAATATTGCTGCTGATCATTATATTTTGCCTGTAATTCAGCACTTTCTCTTGAAGCGTTCATCATATTAAACATTACATTTGACAATTTTTCATTAATCATTGATTTCTGTTTAGTATACATCAACAATGTTTCTTGAATATTTGATATTGCCATCGCTCTCGTCCTCTTTTTTACTTCTCTTAATTATATAAAAACAATTAATAAAAGCTGTTTTCAGACTTTTGGCAATTTGTTACATTTGTTAATATTTTAAATATTAAATTTAGTTTTTGTCATCATACATATCTTTAATCATCTGTCTTGTAGTTTTGCCACCTT
>CALVAU010000217.1 GCA_944325615.1 Candidatus Gastranaerophilales bacterium
CATTGCATTTTTCCCCCAATCAGGAAAAGTATTTACTTGGTTAGAATTAAAAGTTAAGGTTTCAGTATCGTTAGTGTTTACGCCCCCACTGCCAGGGGTAGTAGAAGCACCACCACCGCCTCCGACAGCATGCACTAAAAAGAATATTGCGCTTTTCGGCGGCGTGAATTTACATTGTCCTCCCGGGGCATTTATAGGAGGCTCAGGCGTACCTTCTTCAGAGACCGTATATTGCATCAAATTACCGTTTTCATAATAGCATTCAAAACGCCCATGCAAACTTCTTTTTGTCTTCATTTCATTCTTTTTATAGTGTATTAAGGGAATACCTATTGCCATGAAAGACATAATTAGCAATACAATGAGCATTTCCGCAAGAGAAAACGCTAATATTTTTTTTACTTTATCTTTATCTGCAGAACTCCCAAGAAATTGGCACTTTTCTTTAACCATCTGCTGCATTCTATTAATTCCTCATCTAGATTGTTTATTATACATTATAACATTTTACTATAGGAAATTCAACCCTGAATATTTATCATTAGGGTTTTACACATAATCTTTCGAGCTTACGAACAAATCGCACTATTTTCTTCTCGCTCTTTGCTGTAATTGAATCTACCAAAATTGTTTTACATCCCAACCTTTTGCCGAACCAAACATCTGTAAGCGGCCTATCACCTACCATTACTGCATTTTTCGGACTTATATTATTATCTTTAAGAAACTTTAACCCGATTTCGGCTCTCGGTTTTCTTGCATCAAAAACTGTCGGAAAAGTTGATATTGCTTTTACTTTTTCAATATATTCTTGATTGTTGTTATTTGAAATCACAGCTACAAAAAAATCTTTTTTAACTTTTTCCAACCAAGCAAGAGTTTCCTCTGAATATTTTGCAGACTTTGAAGCCATAATTGTACTATCCAAATCAAATAATATAGCTTTTATCCCTTGTTTTTTTAATTCTTCCAAATCAATTGAATAAATACTTTCTAAATTATAATCAGGTTTAAGAAACATTAGCTTTCACTCCCACTGTTCTCACAAGTGCATATCTATAATCTTTTGGTGCATTTTCAAAAAGCAGATAAACGTCATCATTTGTATTTGCAAGCGGCAAATCAATTCCGTTTTCGTCTTTTACAGAAACCAATTTCGTTTTAAACTGCTCATCAGGTGTAATTATTTCGACTTCATCACCTATCAGCATTTTATTTTTTACTTTGACCGCGTAAAAAATACCTTCTTCAGTTTTAAGTGGTTCTTTTGCTCCTTTAAACTCACACAAGAAATCAGCTCCAGCAAGTCCTTTTGAAATATCATAACTGTAACTTTCATAATTATTATTTCCGAGAGCAAATCCTGTTGTATAACCTCTATTACCGACTTTTTGAAGTTCTATAAAATATTTATGTAAATCAGCTGAAGGATTTTTTAAGACCTCATCAATTGCTTGACGATAAGCTTTTGCAACAGCTGAAACATAATACAAGCTCTTCGTGCGGCCTTCTACTTTAAACGAATCAATTCCTGCATCGATCATTTGTGAAAGATATTCTACAAGGCATAAATCTTTAGGACTCAGAATATGCGAACCTCTTTCATCCTGATTGATTTCATAATACTGATCTGGACGTGTACTTTCAACCAATTTATAACTCCAACGACAAGGCTGAGAACAGTTACCATGGTTTGCTTTTCTTTCTCCGTTTGTGAAATAATCGCTCAAAAGACATCTGCCTGAAAACGATACACATTGAGAACCATGTACAAAACATTCAAGTTCTATATCAGGAACTTTTTTTCTGATTTCAGCAACGTCTGCTATCGGCAGTTCTCGAGCAAGAATAACCCTTGTAGCACCTAAATCCTGCCAGAATTTTACACTTTCATAATTTAGGGTATTAGTTTGAGTGCTTACATGTATCGGCACATTTGGTGCATTTTTTCTTAAGAGATTAAAAATACCAAAATCACTAACTATAAAAGCATCAGGGTTAGCATCTTTAAACCTATCTACACATTCTTCAAGCATTTTGATATCTTGATTGAAAGCGAAGATATTCAATGTTACATAAGCTTTTGCACCCAATTTATGAGCTAAATCTACAGCACTTTTAAGGTTTTCTAATGTAATCAGATTACCTTTTCTCATCGCACGCAGACTAAAATCTACAACTCCGAGATACACAGCATCCGCACCGTATCTCACTGCATATTCAAGTTTTTCCAAATTGCCCGCAGGCATTAAAAGTTCTACATTTCCCATAACTGGATAATACCCTAAAGGTTGAAAATAATCAACCGATTAGGCGATGTCTTTTTTTGCTAAATGTAGAAAATAGATAATGTAGAAAGAGAGTTTTTGGAGAATAAAATATGCAAACTATTGAAAACGCTGCATCAACTATCAAAGAAATTTGGGATTACCAACATCCTGTAATGCACACTTGGTTTTTACTAAGCTCTGTATCTCTATGCTTTATGTTTGCATTCTTGTTTTTTGCAATTTAATTTTAATAACTGAATTGAATGCAACAAAAGGGATTTATATGATATAATTTTTTGCATGAGAGGTTTCAGATTTTTTTTAGGATATGCGATTTTAATCGGAATTGTAATAAGTATGATTTATCCGTTTATTGCAATGGTAAACCTTTCTTTTGCAGATGAAAACGCTATATTCACGCAAACCTCAAAGCTATTTTACGGGAATTTAACATTTGAAAATTACAAAAATGTATTTATAGAAATTCCGCTTGCAAGATATTTCCTGAACAGCTTGATCGTTGCTTCAATCACAACAATAGGACAGGTTATATTTGCTGCACTTGCCGGGTATGCTTTTGCAAGACTAAAATTTAAGTTTAAAAATTTATTATTTTTAATCATTCTTATCACAATGCTTGTACCGCCT
>CALVAU010000218.1 GCA_944325615.1 Candidatus Gastranaerophilales bacterium
GCTGTTGTTGATGGGATTAAAAGTATATCTAAAGTTACAACAATCTTAGTACCTACAATGTGTTTCTTATATATTGGCGCAGGTCTTATAGTAATTCTTGCAAACTTTATGCACATCCCTCATGCAATTGCATTGATTGTTCGTGAAGCATTTTCACCTCACGCAGTTGCAGGCGGTGTATTCGGTACTATTATTATAGGACTAAGACGTTCAGTTCAGTCAAATGAAGCAGGTACAGGTGCTGCAGCTATTGCTTATGCAACAGTTAAGACCAATGAGCCTGTATCACAAGGGTTTGTAGCACTATTAGAAACTCTTTTAACCGGTATTTTATGCCTTTTAACTTCATTTGCAATCGTATTTTCAGGAATTTTGGAACAAACTCAAGTTGGTAAAATTTCAGGTATCGAACTTGCAAGTTCAGCATTCCAGTCTGTAATTTCATTCTTCCCATATATTTTATCAGTTGTAGTTATATTATTTGCACTTTCAACTTTGATAAGCTGGGCATATTACGGACAAAAAGCTTGGACATTCCTAGTTGGTGAAGGTCATAAACGTAATCTTGCTTTCGATATCATTTATTGCGTATTTATCGTAATAGGTTCTGCAATGAACGTAGCATCAGTTATAAATATTACAGATGCGATGATGATTGCGATGTCAGTACCAAACATTATTGCACTTTATGTATTAGCTCCTGAAATTAAAAATGATTTGAAATTATATTGCAAAAATCATAACATCGGAAAATTCATTGTACCCGATTGGATTAAATCTGTAACTCCTGCAGCTATTCCTGCAACTCAGAGTTCAGCTGCAATTAATGTAGAGAAAGAAGGACCATCATGTCGTCAGATCAACAAATTATCATAACAGTCTCAGGTGTTGACAAAGTCGGCATTGTTGCAAAAGTAGCAACAGCAATGGCTGAATATGAAGTCAACATAGAAGATATCAAACAAACTCTTATGCAAGGACATTTCGTAATGTTTATGCTTGGAAATATAGAAAAATCAAAATATTCTTTTAAAGAAATTAAAGAAGCTCTCACAAATGCAGGTAAAGAACTCGGAATGGAAGTATGGGTTCAACGAAAAGAAATTTTTGATAATATGCACAATTTATAAAAATTAAAAAACCAACCTTTCTTAATTACAAAAACAACACCGATTCACGTTTCAAAATGTCGGTGTTGTTTTTATATAAAACAATGATATAATAATTTTACAGTCGGAGTTAAGTTAATCGTATGATGAGTCAAACTAAAAAATTATCTATTGCATTTTACTGGCATTTTCATCAGCCTGTATATCAACTTACTCCTGAAGGCGATTATCTAATGCCTTGGGTGCGTTTGCATGCTGTAAAAGATTACCTTGAAATGGTTACCATCCTTGATAAATTTAAAAACATTAAGCTAAATTTCAATTTAGTTCCGGTACTTTTGGATTCATTCATAGACTATGCAGAAAATAATGCTCACGACTTACACTCAAGAATGACGGTTACCGATATAAATGAATTGGATGATAACGACAAAGAGTTTATTTTGAATAATTTTTTTGATGCAAATTATCAAAATATGATTTTTCCGTTTGAAGAATACAATCGGTTATACCAAAAAAGGGTTTCCAATCCTGACTGCCCGCTGGATATATTTACAGATCAAGAATATTCTGACCTTATGGCATTATTCAACCTTGCTTGGTTTGATCCTGCACATAAAAACAAATATCCGGCATTAAAAAAATTATTTAAAAAGGGCAAAAATTATACTCTCGAAGACAGACAAAATATTATAGAAATTCAACGGGATATTATAAGAAAAATCATCCCGACATATAAAAAATTTCTTAAAAAAGGTCAAATCGAGATTACGACAAGCCCTTATTATCACCCAATACTTCCTATTTTGCTTGACATCAGCGGCATAAAAAAGACTTTTACAGACGACTTACCTGTTGATTTAAAAATGGGATTGGATGCAAAACTTCAGACAGAATTTGCACTTGATAGAATTGAAGAACTTTTTGGAAAAAGACCAAAAGGGATTTGGCCATCAGAACATTGTCTTAGCCCTAAGACCGTTGATATGTTAAATGATCTAGGAATAGAATGGACTATTTCTGATGAAGGAGTTCTGTCAAATAGTATTGATTTTGAATTTGTAAGAGATTTCAAAGGATACTTAGAAGATCCTTACCATCTTTTAAAATCTTATGAATACAAAAACGGAACAAAAATTATATTCAGAAATGCAGTAATTCCAAATTTAATAAGTTTTGAATATCCAAATCATGATGCGATTTTAGCAGCAAATGATCTTTACGACAGAATAAAAGTTGCGCAGAGCAAACTACTTTCATCACCTGACGAAAATCATCTTTTGACGATTGCAATGGATGGTGAAAATTGTTGGGAAAATTATGCTCAAAACGGGTTTGTATTCTTAAAAACTTTATATAAGCTTATTGAAGAAGACAAATCTCTTGAGACAGTTTTGATATCAGATTATTTGGAAAAAGAAAAACATCACAAACCTCTAAAAAAACTTTGCTCAGGTTCATGGATAAACAGGAATTTCAAACTTTGGATTGACGAGCCTCTAAAAAATCTTGCTTGGACATATTTAAAACAAGTAAGAGATGATTTTTCAAAATTTGTAAAAGAAAATCCACTTAATCCGAATATTGAAGCAGCAAGAAAAGAATTGTTTATTTGCGAAGGCAGTGATTGGTTCTGGTGGTATGGAGAGCCGAATGATTCAGGAAGAGATAATATTTTTGATTATCTTTTCAGAGAACATTTAAAAAATATCTATATTTGTCTTGGGCTTGAGACACCAAAATATCTCGATACTCCTTTAATCTCAGCAATAGCAAAACCTTCAAGATACCCGAAAGGCGAAATTACTCCGGGAATGACAGGAAATGACAGCAAAGATGATTCTTGGCTTAATGCCGGATGTATAGATATTCCTGACGGTCCGCTTTTGAGTGAATCTAAATTCTTTGATAGAATTTGTTTTGGGTATGATAAGCAAAATCTTTATTTCAGATTGTATGTTAATGAATATATTCAAAACAATCCGGAATTGAATGAAAAAACTTTCCAAATTTATATATACCTTAGAAATGCCGACAGAAAACATACTCTATCCCCTGTAAGGTTAATAAATAAAACAGAAAATATTCTACCTATTTCAAAAGAAAAATTTCATAACGAAATTCAAATTGCGGTGCAAAATAATAAAATCCAATTCTTAAGACTCATCAAATCAATCCCGAATAATCTATGGGTACTGCAAAGCACAAAAGAAATACAATCCGTATATGACAACGTTATAGATTTGAGTATTCCGTTTGATTTGATTGACATAGATATGGGAGAATCCGTTGAATTCTGCTTTGTAAATGCAAACTATGGCATCAAAGATTTCTTTATACCAAACGATATGCTTTTAAATATAAGACGAGAATAATTTATTAAAAATTGTAAAAACAAATACAAAATATAGTAAAGTTTTTTATTTTTCAGCCGTTAAAAAACAAATATAGAATAAAGGATTAAATATGACAGACTTGTATTCAGATTATTCAAATAATAGGGGAAATCCTCAGCTTGACAAGGATTACTGGAAAAACCAGAAAAACAAATCCGACAAACAAGAAAATTACAATTTATTTGATAATTTAATCAAAACAAATTTTGACATTGAAAATCTGAAAAGTATTTCTGTTTTTAAAACCAAAGATAAATAAAAAAGACTTCTTTTCAAAGAAGTCTTTTTTATTTATTACTTTCCTGTAGATCCAAATCCTCCTGCGCCTCTTGCAGTTTGCGTCAATTCGGTAACAACTTCAATTTTTGCCTGCTCTACTTTAGCAATAATCATTTGGGCTATTCTCTCCTGCGGTTCTATTGTATATGTTTCATTTGAAAGATTTACTACAGGCACACAAACTTCTCCACGATAGTCCTCATCGATAGTACCAACACAATTTATTAAAGAAATTCCATGTTTGATAGATAATCCTGATCTTGGTCTGATTTGAGCTTCATATCCATGCTCAAGCTCTATTTTTATACCTGTCGGAACTAATGCTCTTTCCAAAGATTTTAATGTGATCGGCTCTTCTATTGCAGCACACAAATCCATTCCTGCAGCACCTTCTGTTTTATACTCGGGTAAATTCTTGTTATGTGCCAAACGCTCTATTTTTAATACTGTCATTCCATTCTCCTTTTATTTAATAATAAATCATATATTTATATTTTTGAAATTATTAATTTTTGTAACAATATATACTTATTATGCAAATCGTATATATCAAAATACTTTATATATATACAGACAGCATGAGAGGGAGCTTAAATGGGCACAATTTTAAATAGCATTAGCATTTCACACGTAATCGAATTTTTAGAAAGATGTTTTTCACATACAACAGTACAAGAATCAAAAGCAGATAATCTATCTGAATTTCAACTTGCTGAAATAAATATGGAATTACCGGA
Organism: Candidatus Gastranaerophilales bacterium; assembly: GCA_944325615.1. Classification (GTDB taxonomy): domain Bacteria; phylum Cyanobacteriota; class Vampirovibrionia; order Gastranaerophilales; family Gastranaerophilaceae; genus Scatenecus. The sequence goes on from CALVAU010000218.1 coordinate 4,522, forward strand.
AATCAATTTGGAAATTCAAGATATCCAATTTGAATTTAAAGATATTAAATTAATTTCTATTGCATCATAAAAATATTCCTAAGAATTCATACTTTTAAAAATCGCCTTTATTTTACTCAATAAAGGTGTTTTTTTATTACCAGTTTTATATGATTCAAAGTTAGCAATATCTTCAGCTACATATAAAAGTCCTTCCTTTTGATTTTGCGGACGTAGAATATCTTTTTTACTTTCTCTAATCAAAGTTTTGTAACCTAATCTATTAAGTAGCGGCAGCTTTCTAATTAAAAGTATTTCGTCAATGTGTTCTCCGTCATATTTTGAATTAGCAATATATCCGATAATATTCCACTTTATACCGTCTATTTTTACTGAGACTTTATTATCATGTACATAAATATCAGAAGTTTTATTATTTTTTTGTCTCAAAATATATTGCTCAGCTGCATTCGGATTATCTTTAAAAACATCATTAAAGAATTTTCTTCCACCTTTATTAAACTTAACAGCCATACCAAAAGAAGTTTGGTTTCCTGAAATTGGGGTAATGCTCTTCATACTTTTTCCTTTATAAACTATTCTTAACAAATATATTTTATTATTTTTATTTGAAATAATAAATGGATTAACAAGACGGGGAAAATCCCCGTCTTGTTATGCTTCAACTTTTGCATTTTTCAAATCATTTTCTATTTTAGCTAAAATTTCATTTAATTTTGAAGCATCCTTTACACCGCCTTGTGCAAAATTAGGTCTTCCACCACCGTTTGCACCTGTTGCTCGAGCTATTTCGCCAACAATCTTACCGGCATTGATGCCTTTTTTAACAAAGCTGTCTGATACTTTTGCAATAACAGTTTTTGAATTTGCAAGAACTATTATGCTTTCACCCAGCTTATTTGATAAGAATTCAACGCCTACTTTAGCTGCAAGAGG
>CALVAU010000219.1 GCA_944325615.1 Candidatus Gastranaerophilales bacterium
GCTTCAATGCCTGCTTTTGTTCTGATGTATTCTGGGGCCAAAGTAATAAATCCTAAATGAGCACTAGATTTTAGCGGGTTTATACTCATTGAGTATCCGCCGATAAGTTTATTTTCTTTTTCTATCACCTCAGTTATACTGTTGGGTTGTTTTGACGCTATTGAAAATGGCAGCATTGATATATAACGATCTATTTTTCTTAAAAATTTAGATTGTGTTTTATTTGGCTCAAGGTTGTATATTAATGAATCATAAAATAAATCTAAAATTTTTTTAATTTCATCTTTACTGTTAATTCTTTTAATAATGGTTCCTGTAAATGATAAGCTATCTTGTGGGATAGGTGTATAAGTTTTATAGTTATTGCTTGTCGGTGTATTATTAATTCTATTTAAAGTGCAATATTGGTTTTGTTTTCTTATTAGCATGAGATTCTCCTTAATTTTTAGTTTTGTTTAAACTTTTTAACGTTTCAATAAATTCATTTGTAGGAATTTTATATTCTACAAATGGAATGAGGAATTTAGAATTTAAAATTTTTTCTGTACCAAAACGACTAAACAGTTTTCTTGCAGGTATATTAACATATTCAGTCTCCCAGGTGATTTTATTAAGCTTATTGTCAGTTGCCAGTTTTGCAATTTTATCAGCCATAACCTTTAATGCGGAAATTCCGGTTTTTGTTCTTTTTAAATCGTCAGAAAGTGTCAAAAAATCAATATGACCGCTTAGTTTTTGCTTATCTATTGAAAAAGAATAACCACCTGATATTTTATTGTTGTTGTATATTATTTCGGTAATTACATCAGGATCCTTTACTGAATGCATGAAAGGAATAGAAATTAATTGTTCTGTCAAAAAATTGAAGATTTTATCAATAATCCTATCATTTGGATAATTATTATTTAAGGATTTAATAAATAGTTTTGCAAGTTTTGCCATCTCTTTATTATCTTTTACTTTTTGCAAAGTGAGTCCGCAAAAACTTGTTTTATCTAAATAATCAGAATTTTGATTAAATTTTGCAGATGTATATATATTTTTATTTTGTATTTGAGAAATATTTTTTATAGGGGCAGAATTGTATATGGAATAATTTGTGTTGAAATACATAGGTCCTCCATTGATTAGGAAAACCCCTGAAAAATATTTTTGCTATATCGCGCTACTATAATAATTCACCTTGCAAATACCAGGTTTTTGTACCTGTGATTTTTACGTTCAAAAATTCACCTGTTCTATCAGTATCACAAGGAATATGAACAATTTTATTATTTCTTGTTCTGCCTGTAATTACGTTTTTGCCTTTGTGGTTTTCAAAGTTTTCAACTAAAACTTCCATTGTACGACCTACGTATTTTTTGTTAGATTTAAGGCAATTTTCTCTGACTTTTTCATTTAATCTTGCAAGACGTTCAGTTTTGACATCTTCATCAATAAATTTGTCTGTCCATTTTGCTGCGACAGTTTTTTCTCTTGGAGAATATGCTGCTGTATTTGAGTAATCAAGCTCAAACTCATCAATTGCAGTTAAAGTTTCAACAAATTGTTCCTCAGTTTCGCCTGGAAATCCTGCGATAAAATCACTTGTGATTGTAACATCAGCAACTTTAGATCTTACTTTATCGACAATTTTTTTATAAGTTTCTCTGTCATATCTTCTGTTCATTTTCTTCAAGACTTCACTTGAGCCTGATTGCATTGGGATGTGAAAATATTCACAAACTTTATCCAATTCTACAACTGTATCAATTAATTCATCTGTGATATCTGTCGGATATGATGTTACAAAACGAATTCTGAATTGGCCATCAAGTTTATTCAAGTCTCTCAAAAGTTGAGCAAGACGATAGTTTCTATCTTTAAAATCCTTGCCGTAGCTATCAACATTTTGACCGAGTAGCGTAATTTCTTTAAATCCGCTATTTAGTGCATCTTTAGCTTCTTTAATTATAATTTCAGGGGTTCTGGATCTTTCTCTACCTCTGGTGTAGGGCACGATACAGTATGTACAGAAATTATTGCATCCTTCAGTAATCGGAATCCAAGCGTTTACGCTTTTTACTCTATCTATTTCATATAGAGAAGCTTTATCATCCTCAGTCGCGTTAGTTTCAGTGCATTCGCAAACTCTTTCGCCATTATTAATTTTTTTGATAATTTCCGGAAGTGAATATATTTTATGTGTGCCAAGTACAAAATCGACATAAGGTGCTCTTCTAAATACTTCTTTCATTTTTTGTTGAGCGACGCATCCGCAAAATCCGATTTTTAAATTAGGCTTAGAAGTCTTTTTCCATTGTCCCCAAACTCCTATTAGGCTGAAAGCTTTGTCTTCACTCAGTTGTCTGATTGAACAGGTATTTACCATAACAAGATCAGCTTCTTTTGGGTTTTCTGTCTGCTCATAATCAAAATGTGAAAGCATTCCAAACATTCTTTCACTGTCTGATTTGTTCATTTGGCATCCCATTGTCTCTATATAAACTTTTTTCATAATCCACATTCCCTTAAATTTATTTTCGTATAAAAATTATAATATAAACAAATACCGTTTTGCAATAAATACTTGACTTTTGCCAATAAAAATTATATCCTGAAGTTAGGTCTTTTATATTGTAAAGGGGTTAAGGTAATAGATGGAAGCAAGAAGAAAAAATGTCCTTTCACTTCTAGATGAAAGAACAAAAAGATTTGGGGAAAGAATAGCACTTGGCACAAAAACACCTCTTGGGTGGAAAGAGTTTACCTATAAAGGTATAGGAATGCTTTCAAGGAAGCTCGCTTGTTATTTAATTGATTATATTGATGTAAAAAAGGGTGATCGCCTTGCGATTTTATCAGAATCAAAGCCTGAATATGGAGCGTGCGTTTTCGCCTCTGCAATGGCTGGGATGATTACTGTTCCTTTGGATATTAAATTAACTAAATATGAATTGCACAGTATATTATCGGATTGCGAACCGATTGTAATGTTGGTATCTGCAAATTTTTTGCAGACTGCAATGGAATTGAAAAAAGAATTAGGGTGTATAAAAGAAATAATTTTAATGGATGAGCCAGCTTCTGATATTGAATGTAAGAGCTTGTATAATTTACCTGACAATTATGAAGCAAGATGGCGTCCTAGATCTTCTAAGTCAACAGCTTTTATTATTTATACCTCAGGTACAACAGGAGCTCCAAAAGGTGTTGAAATTTCTTTTGCAAATATGCTTTCTCAATTGGATGATCTTGAGGATGCTTTGAATAAAATTCTTCCTGACAGAATGGTAACTGTCTTATCAATATTACCGATGAACCACTTGTTTGAAATGACGGTCGGTTTTAGTACGTTTTTGAACTTCGGGTTTAGCGTGTATTATACTCCAAGTTTAAAACCAAAAGATATTTTAGGTATTATGCGTGCTAAAAAAGTTGATTTTATGATTGTAGTGCCTGCGTTCTTGAAACTTTTAAAAGTGGGGATTGAATCTGAAATTAATAATTCGCCAAAACATGTGCAAATGTTGTTCAATTTTATGTTGAAGCTGTCAAAATTTATTCCTTCATATAGAATTAAAAAATTGATGTTCAAGAAAATTCATGACAAATTCGGCGGACATTTTATGGGATGTATTTCAGGCGGAGCGCCATTAGATATTTCAGTAGGGGAATTCTTTGAAAGAATTGGTATAAAAGTATATCAAGGCTATGGATTATCCGAGACAAGTCCTGTTGTATCCGTAAATACAGATAAACGTAATGATTTAGCTTCAGTAGGCAGACCATTGAAAAGTTTTGAAGCTCGTATTGATAAAGAAACAGGTGAATTACAACTTCGCGGACCTGCAATTATGAAAGGATATCACAATCAGCCGGAATTGACTGCTGAAACTATTGATCCTGATGGTTGGCTGCATACAGGTGATATTGCAAAAATTACAAAAGACGGACATATATATATAACCGGTCGTATTAAAAATATGATTGTTCTATCAGGTGGAAAGAAAGTTTTTCCAGAAGAAGTTGAGGCAGTACTAGAAAAAAGTTCATATTTCGCGGAAGTTTGCGTGATAGGTGTTTCAAGAACTTTTGGCTCAAAAGACGGGACAGAAGATATAGCTGCTGTAATTGTTCCATCAGAAGAAATTGTTTCAAAATATGATGAGGTTACTGTTGAAAAATTGTGCAGGGATGAAGTGAAACGTCTTTCTGAACGATTGACACCGTATAAACGTCCGATTAATATTGTAATAAGCAGAAATCCTCTGCCAAGAACAACAACAAGAAAAGTTAAGCGTAAAGAAGTTAAAGAGTTAGTAAAATCTTAGGTGTATATGATAAAAAAGATTGTTATATCGAGTTTTATATTTGTGATTTTAGGTGGAATGATGCCTGCTTTTGCAGAAAGGACTGTCGGACATCCTGGTAAAATCTCAGGTTTGTCAGTAGGAGCAGCAGCTCTATCTCTGTTGATTTGGCCGGGATTGGGTCAGGTTGTATTGGACAATCCTTATGAAAAAAATTGTACTCATGCACTTTTAGGTTTGACTGTTGTATTTCGACTTTGGTCGGCGTATGATGCTTTTGTAGACAGAAAAGGTGGAGTTTGGCATAATAGAATTTAACAGGAGTTATCTGGTGCTTAAAAAATCAATTTTAATATCATTATTTATAGCTTTATTATCAATCCCAGTATTAGCAGATGAACAAGGGGAAATCACTTTAGATGAAACTGATACTTTAGAATTGCCGGCAGTAGTTCAGGATGAACCGGCAAAGCCGCCTGTGCAGAGTGTTAATGCTCCAAAATGGGAAGAATTTTGTGAAAGCGGATATGAAAATGCAAAGGCCACTGACAAAAAAAATATTTTAAATGTGATAAATTTTGTTGATGCAGAAAGAACAAAAAGTAATTACTGGGCAGAAAGACGAGTAAATTTTGAAAAAGCTATTGAGCATTGTAATACTTTGACCGAAGAAGAAAAAGCATTTTGTTATGAAGGTGTAAGAAATGCTGAAAACGAGCGCAATGAAATGTATGAAATACAAAGAAAGCATATAAACTACAAAAACCAAGGTATAATTATTGATAAACCAAATTATTAATTTTGAATAATTGAATTTCAAAAATTCAAAAATAAAAAATAGCTGAGAATATTATTCTCAGCTATTTTTATTTTCCTCAACTCTTATGAAAAGTATCTTTTCAAAAGACCGTCAAAGCCTTTGCCATGACGAGCTTCGTCTTTGGCCATTTCATGAACTGTATCATGGATAGCATCGTATCCGAGTTCTTTAGCACGTTTTGCAATAGCCAATTTACCTTCACAAGCTCCATGCTCAGCTTCTGCCCTAAGTTCAAGATTTTTCTTTGTAGAATTTGTAACTACTTCGCCCAACAATTCTGCAAATTTAGCTGCGTGTTCAGCTTCTTCGAATGCATATCTTTTATATGCTTCTGCAACTTCCGGATATCCTTCTCTTTCAGCTACTCTTGCCATTGCAAGGTACATACCTACTTCAGTACATTCTCCTGCAAAGTGAGCTCTAAGTCCTTCCATAACTTCTTTATCTTCAACTTTGCCGTCGCCTACATTGTGTTCACAAGCATAAACTTTTTCACCGCCGCCGATTTCTTTAAAAGTTGTTGCTCCACATAAAGGAAATCTTTCAGGAGCTTTATCTGCTTCAGTTGACCAACCGCATACTGTACATACGAATTTTGCCATTTTTTACCACCTTTCTTAATTTTGAAATTTATCTATCTCTTTCACATGTATTACTATACACTATAAAATTAAATTTGTAAAGTAGGAATTATTATTATTTTTTCTGAAAAGTATTATTTTGCCTTTTAAATTCTTTTTGAAGAACTTCCGAAAATGGAATAATCGGTTCCATTTTATATCCGCAATCTTCTGATAATGCTCCTCCCATTGAAAATAATTCTTCTTGAGGATATCTTCTACAAATGCCAGGACGTGTTTTGTGAATTTTACATTTATGCGTTTCAGGATCAAGATTTGTGCATTCAAAAATAAGTCCTATATCATCTTTTCCTATAACTTTCAAATATGTGTAAAACCTGTGTAGTAGCTGTAATTTTTCAAACTCTTTTTCGTCCTGCACAACATGTTTGTAATGTTTGACATATATTTGAGTGCAGCATTTCCCGCAGGCTTTACATTTTCCTGTGCGGTAATATTTGCGTCTGAGAATATAGGCGAGAAACCATTTTTTTATTTTTTCAAACATAACTACATGATAGCAGATTTAAAAAAGTAGATTATAAAGTTTTGTAAAGTTTTTGGAAGCGTATTGGCAAATAAATTTATTCAGGGATATTAAAAGAACATACCCCTGAATAAAACATACTATAACATAACCAAAATAACCAACCTTGACCTCTGATAACCAAAATAGGAGGTTTTTTTTTTACTTATTTTCAATTAAAGATTCTACTTTCTGGCAATGAAAAGATATCTATTGTCGTTTAAGCTGTATATGGTTGGATATGTGAAAGGTTGGTTAATATGAAAAAGGTGATTTTAATAATGGCTGTGATTTTGCTCTCTTTACCTGTGTATGCGTCATGCGCAATAAGTGGGAATACTTGTGCTTATTCAATTTCAAGACCTGCTTTGCAGGATAAGTATTTGCCTAATAATATAAAAGATATTAAAAAGCCTGACGCATTTCGTCCTCAATATTTTAAGCCATATTATGATGAGCTTATAAATACGGAAACGGGAGCTGCGGCGGGTGCTCATGAAGAGAATAATTATAATTCTAATTGTCAATTCGGGGTATGTCTGCCGGGAAGAAATCCTGAAGCAGGTAAATAGCAAAATAGTCATTTTAAAAAGCGCCTGAGAAGGCGCCTTTTTTTGAGTAGCATATTAGGCAGTATAGCCTGAATTACGGCATATAAAATCGGGGGTAAGTAATAAAGGGCTGTTTTTGGGAAGTTGTAGAAGTTATATTATTCTTTACAACTTCTTTTACCGTTCCAAGAAAGATCATTACAATGTAAATAATCCATATTTTCATTGAACAAAACCCAAGCGGTACAGTTAATACCATATAAATCTCCATTTTTTATACAAGAGTTTTCAAAACTTGTACTATTTGTTGTCCCTTGCATTCCGGCTGGTGCAATGCGGTCTTTTGTAATTAAAAATCTAAACATGTCGCGTCCGTATTGATTTGGTTTCTTTTTCCCGTTAATGTCAACAACTATTGTTCCACACATTGATTTGACGCCGTATTGATTACTGAAACAATCCGGAAACATAAGTCTGAATTGAACCGACGTTCCATCATAAAGCACTAAATTTGCATATATGTTAGCGGTATCATGATTATAGCGTTTGATTCCTGCTAAATCTATATATTGGCCATTATAAAAACAACCTTGTTCTTTGCCGCAAATTTGTAATGTATTTAAATATTTTGCAAATTTATTTAAAATCGTCATATCCCCTTGTTCACTGACGGTTAAACCCCAGGTATCCAGAGTGCCCTCTTCTGATATGACACGTAAATAAGCCTGATTTAAAATAGAATAAACTTTTTTTAGTTGAATGACGGTTGCTTTTTCTTGATATCTTCCAATTAAAGAAGGTAAAGTCATAGCTGCGACTATTCCGATAATCCCTAATGTAATCAGAACTTCCGCAAGGGTAAAGGCGGAAAATAAAGAACTGAAGGGCCTGAAACGCCTATTTAATCCCCCCCCCCCCTAGCTGTTTTGCAGGTATAATCAGTGTTTTCATCGTTAAGCTCCTTTCTAAATTCTAACAAGTATATTATATAAGATTTATTAATATTTGCCAAATGAATAATTAATTTTTTGTTTATTTTTTAATGATTTTAAAAAAAGGATGTTATAACAAAAATAAGGAAATTAATTAAGTTAATTAAATTAATTAAGTAAAGGAGATAATAAATTATGGCAAAAACAATTGGTATTGACTTGGGTACAACAAACTCAGTTGTAGCAGTCATGGAAGGTGGTAAACCAACAGTTATTGCAAACGCTGAAGGATCTCGTACAACTCCTTCAATCGTTGGTTTTTCAAAAACTGGTGAAAAATTAGTTGGACAATTGGCTAAACGTCAAGCTATATTGAACCCTGATAAAACTATCGCTTCAATCAAAAGACACATGGGCGATGATTATAAAGTAAGTATTGATGGTAAAGATTACACACCTCAAGAAATTTCAGCTATGATTTTGAGAAAATTGGCTGATGATGCAAGTGCATATTTGGGTGAAAAAGTAACTTCAGCTGTAATTACAGTTCCTGCATACTTTAACGATGCTCAAAGACAAGCTACAAAAGATGCAGGTAAAATTGCAGGGCTTGACGTGTTACGTATCGTAAACGAACCGACAGCTGCAGCATTAGCTTACGGTCTAGAAAAAGAAAAAGCTGAAAAAGTTCTTGTATTTGACTTAGGTGGTGGTACATTCGATGTATCTATCCTAGAAATTGGTGACGGTGTTCACGAAGTTCTTTCTACATCAGGTGATACTCACTTAGGTGGTGATGACTTTGACCAAAAAGTAATGGATTGGATTTGCGAAGAATTCAAAAAACAAGAAGGAATTGACCTTAAAGGTGATAAACAAGCTATGCAACGTGTTAAAGAAGCTGCAGAGAAAGCTAAATGTGAATTATCATCTGTTATGGAAACAAACATCAATCTTCCTTTCATCACAGCTGATGCAAACGGTCCAAAACATTTGGATTTGAATTTGACAAGAGCTAAATTTGAAGACTTATCTCGTGATTTGTTGAACAGATGTAAAACTCCTGTAGAAAACGCATTGAAAGATGCAGGTGTTACAAAAGCTGATATCAACGAAGTTGTATTAGTTGGTGGTTCAACTCGTATTCCTGCAGTTCAACAATTAGTAAAAGAATATACAGGTAAAGAACCTAACCAATCAGTTAACCCTGATGAAGTAGTTGCAGTTGGTGCTGCAATCCAAGCTGGTGTATTGGCTGGTGAAGTTAAAGATATCGTATTGTTAGATGTAACTCCTTTGACATTAGGTATCGAAACTTTAGGTGGCGTAATGACTCCTTTGGTTCCAAGAAACACAACAATTCCTGTATCAAAATCACAAGTATTCTCAACTGCTGAAAATAACCAAACCGCTGTAGATATTCACGTTCTACAAGGTGAAAGACCAATGGCTAAAGATAACAAATCTTTAGGTATGTTCAGATTAGATGGTATTCCACCGGCAATGAGAGGATTGCCTCAAATCGAAGTTACATTTGATATCGATGCTAACGGTATTGTAAACGTTTCAGCAAAAGATAAAGCTACAAATAAAGAACAAAAAATAACAATCACAAATTCTTCTAACCTATCAGAAGCTGATATCGACAAAATGGTTAAAGAAGCAGAAGCTAACGCAGCTGAAGATAAGAAGAAAAAAGAAGAAGCTGAAATTAAAAACAATGCTACAAGCTTAATCGGTTCAGCTGATAGAATCGTAAAAGATTT
>CALVAU010000220.1 GCA_944325615.1 Candidatus Gastranaerophilales bacterium
ATATCTACGCTTAATGTAGCAAAAGCTTTAATGGATGCAAATACTCATCCGCCAACGGTTTATTTCCCGCTAATTGTGCATGAAGCATTAATGATTGAGCCGACAGAAAGCGAAACTAAAGATAGAATGGATGAGTTTGTTGATGTTATGATAAAAATTTGTAATGAAGCAAAACAAGCTCCTGAAAAATTGCTTTCTGCACCTCATACAACTCCTGTAAAAAGAGTTGATGAAACTCAGGCAGCTCGTCATCCGGATTTGAATTTTAAAGAATAGTACCCCTAAAAAAGAAAGGCAAATAAATTGATAAAATCTAATAAAAAAATAAAAGTTTCATTTCCTCATATGGGAACAATATATATAGCTTGGTCAGCAGCGTTAAGAAAAGTTGGTGTGGAACCATATGTGCCGCCATATACAAGTAAAAGAACGCTTTCTCTTGGGACAAAACATTCTCCAGAAGCGATATGCCTTCCTTATAAGCTTATTTTAGGCAACTTTATAGAGGCAATTGAAGGTGGGACTGACTATGTTGCAATGATTACGTCTCCTGGAATTTGCCGACTAGGAGAATACGGCGCATGTATTAAAAATGCACTCTCAGATCTTGGGTATCACGCAAATTACATTGAATTACAATTATATGACGGAATAAATGGGATGTACCGTTTTTTGAAGGAAATTAGCGGTAAAAATGATCCTGTTTTATTCTTAAGAGCTATAATCCTTGCAATTAGAAAAGTATTTATTCTAGATGATTTAGAAACAAGATTGTCATATTTAAGAGCAAGAGAGCTTACTTACGGTGATGCTGAAAAACATTTCATTAAAGCTATAAAAATTGTCGATGATGCTATGAATACTCGACAATTGAACAAAGCTAAAAAACTTGCTTTTGCAGAAATGGATAAAGTAAAATATGATCCGAATAAAGAAGTCTTATATGTAGATATTACAGGGGAAATTTATCTTGTATGCGATAAATTTTCAAATCAGGATATAGTAAAAGAGTTAGGAAAAATGGGTGTACAGACAAGAAAAAGCTTAACAGTAAGCAGTTTCTTGAAAGATGCAATTATTCCTAAGATTTTCAGAAAAGGTGAGACTCATTTACAAAGAGCGAATCGGCTTGCAAAACCCTATTTGATGAGAGATATCGGAGGAGATGCGCTTGAGTGTGTATCTGATGTAGCATACGCAAATGAAAGAGGTATTGACGGTATTATTCACATAAGTCCGTTTACTTGTATGCCGGAGATTATGTCTCAAAATATATTTCCTGCAATGAGAGAAAATTGTGATATTCCTATATTGCCTTTGATTATGGATGAACAGACTGGTAAGGCAGGTTATATCACACGATTAGAAGCTTTTGTTGATTTGATGCGCAGACGTAAAAGACGCCGTCAAATGGAAGAAAAAGCAGTTAGTGAAAAACAAGAAGAAATTACTAAGTAAGCCGTCGATTACTTTAATTAAAATATTAGGGGTAAATAAATATATATGTTTAAACTTTATAAAGATGCCTTTAAAACAGCGAATGATTGCATAATTTTAGCTATTCCGCTAGTTCTGTTTATGTGGATTTTGTCATTCTATTTTGCATTTTCAAATGCTGTTGTAAATGTTCCTGCAGAAATGATTTTAGCATTTGTTACAGTATTATTTATGAGCGGAGCGTTTCTGTCAGGGTGGTTTTATATGGTGCAAAAAGCTATTGAAGTATCCAAACAAGTCTATGTAATGGATGAAGATCGAGCAAAGGCAACTATGAATCTTTTTAAAGAAATCCCTTATGGTATTGGAAAATATTTTCTTTCATTTATCGGTTTGATATTAATTTTTCTATTTTTAATTTCCTTAGCAGGAGCTTTTGTATATCAATTTGGTATTAATTATATCGGAAATGTTTTTACACAAGAGCAAATCGCAACTGCTCTAGCTTCTACTGAAGATATGAAAATATTTATTGATTCATTAACAGTAGAACAGCTGTTAAAGTTAAATCTGTGGAATTTGCTTATTATGGGTACAACAACGGTTTTATCTTTTCTGTTGATGCTTTGGGTGCCAGAAATTATATATTCAACAATCAATCCTATTACAGCTCTTTTTAAATCTATTAAAAAGGTATTTGTTAAATTCCCCAAGTCAGTTGCATTGTTTATATATCTTTCAATTTTGAATATAATAGTTTCATTTTTAAGTACTTTTGCTATACTCCATCCCCTACTATACTTGTTTGTGATGGTTGCATGTTTCTATTTTATAATTTATTTTGTAGTGTTGGTGTTCTGTTTCTACGAGCGTGAATTTTCAGGAGCAGATAGAGATGACGATATCAAAGCCTAAAGTTATAGCTGTTGTAGGACCTACGGCATCAGGAAAAACCGGGTATGCGATTGAATTGGCTAAAAAGACTAACGGCGAAATTGTATCCGCTGATTCTAGACTTGTATATAAAGGATTTGATATAGGCACAGCCAAACCATCTTTTGAGGAACGTCAAGGAATTCCTCATTTTATGATTGATATTGTCGATCCTGAAGTTGATTATTCTGCTGGATTGTACGCTAAAGATGCTCAAAATATAATTTCAGATATACTATCAAGAGGAAAACTGCCTATTATAGTTGGTGGTACGGGGCTTTATTTTAGATTGCTGCTAGAAAATTATGATGTGCCAAATGTAGAACCTGATTATGAATTGAGGGAAGAATTATCAAAGCTTACATTTGAAAAATTGTACAGTATTTTAGCCGAAATTGATAAAAAGCGTGCTGATGAAATCGAAGTTAATGACAAGAAGAAAATTATTCGTTCTATAGAGCTGGCAAAACATCTTAAAAAGCCATTAAGTGAATATAAAAAAGAACCATTGTATGATGTCGAGTGGATTGGGATGAATTATCCTCGTGATATCTTATATGACAGGATCAATCGCAGAGTTGATATGATGGTAAAAGACGGCTTAGTAGAAGAATGTAAATATCTTTTAGAAAAACATGGCAGAATAAAAAATCTCGTCTGTACGATAGGTTATCAGGAGATGATTGAGTATTTAGACGGCAAAGTATCATTAGAAGATGCAAAAGAAAAATTGAAACAAAATACAAGAAATTATGCCAAACGTCAGTTGACTTGGTTCAGAAAAAATTCTTCTATAAAGTGGAATTGTGAGCCTTTAAGGCTGAAAAAGTAATTTCGTGCTATAATTTGTAATATAAAATTAAAATTTTTGATAAGGGGTGTTATGAGTAGTAAAAAAGTATTAAAGATTTTATCAATAACAGTTGGAGTGATTGTTGTTTTATTATATACATCTTTTTTAATTGCGCCGTTGTTTATAAATCGAGTAATCGCTAAATATAACGATGCCATTGTAGAAATAATAAAAGAAACTGCAGGTATGACTGTAATCTTGAATGAATTAAAAGTCGTAACTACTCCTAAACTAACTGTTGGTGGAAAAGTCGGACATTGTGAAGTGTATTTACCAAATAATGATCCTCTTTTATCAGCAGATAACTTTGAAGTTAAATTATCATTATTGCCTTTAATTGTCAAAAAAATAGAACTCGATAAAGTTGGGGTTGAAAATGCTAAATTAAAATTAAGCGTCAAAAAAGACGGGCACTTTGTAATAGAAGATTATTTGAAAGAAAATCTTGAAAAATCAGAAGAAAATAATAATGTAGTGACAGGATTGCCGTTTGGTTTTAAACTGTCTAATCATTTGCCTAATATTTACTTAAAAAAGTTTTATATAGCATTTGTTGATATACAAACTGATAAAAAGTATTATTTAGATGGCAGTTATTTGAATATAACAGATTTTATATTGGATAAAAAGGTAAAAATTGATACTGCAGGTGAGATATTTTTAGATGGCGAAAAACATTTTACTTATGATATAAGACTTAAAAACTATATTATGCCAAATCTAGATTTGAATGATTTATTGCTTGCGCAAAATGCATTTCAAGATAATAATGTTAAAGAAAATCCAGCGCAATCAAGTTGGCTTCCTTTTGATGTCATAGATTTGTTTGAAAAAATTCACATAAATAAACTTGGGGCAAATCTAGAAGCTAACCTTAAAACTTACGGTAAAATAGATGATATAAGCTATAAAGGTTCTTTTGATGTAAATGGTATTACTGTTGCAGTTAATGGTGAGCAGCTTCCTGAAGGAAATATAAAAGGTGAATTAAATAATAAAAAAGCTAAAATAGTTGCAGCGTTGCACCCGGCTAAAGATGAAAATATCTCAGTTTTGACTAATATAAAAACAGGCAAAAATCCTAATTATGATATACATTTTGTTGCAAATGCTGGCGTTAATAATTTGATAAGATTAATGGATAGTGTCGCTAAATCTTTTGGTATCAAAGATTTTGAAACTTTAAGCGGCTCTGGTAATATTGATTCTAATTTTTATATTATAGGTGATACTAAAAAGGTTACATCTTCAGGTTATTTTAGAATTCCTTCAGCTTCTATAAATTACGGACTGTATAATATATTAATTGATAAAATCAATGCAGACGCTGATTTTTCAGATGATAAAGTAAATATTAAAAATGTATCATTTAATGTCTTTGGACAGCCATTAAAGTTTTATGGTACAGTTAATTCTAATGCTGATGCAGACTTATATTTAGTGGCGGATAAACTGCTTATAAAAGCTCTTGTAGCTGCAACTGGGCAATTACAGATATTAAAAGAGAATGATTTTAAATCAGGTACTCTATCTATGGAAGCTTCATTAAAAGGAAAACTTTCTAATCCCTCCCCTGCGGTAAATCTTACAATTGATAATTTAAAGGTTAAAAATAAACCGTCTGATATTACTGCATCATTAGTAAATGGAACTTTGAATTTGACTACGGAAAATAATACTTATGAAGGTGTTTTGAGTACTACATCAGCATTGATTGAGCATCCACTTTTTAAAGTAAAAGCTCCTGCAGCTAAAATTACGATGGATACAAATGATATCAAAATTGATAATGCCTATGTAATGTTTGATAATTCGAGGGTTGATGTAACTGGCGAAATCTCAGATTATATGACAAAGGATATTTGTATTGATATCTCAGCTGTCGGTAAAATTCTTGCAAATGATTTAAAAAATATGCTGCCGGCAGATTTAAGAGCTTTTGTTTCAGGAAAAGGTAGTATTCCATTATCTTTATATATAACAGGTAATGATAAAACTCAAAAATTAGATATTAAAATAAACGCAACTCCTGATAATTATTTTAGAATTTTGGATATAGAAGCGATAAAAAGTAAGCCATCAAGCCTCAAAGGTATTTTGACTTATTCTAATGATTCTTTGAAAATTCTTGATGCCTCTTTTACATCAGAAGGAAATTCTATTGCTCAAATGAGCGGTAGTATAGATAATTTATCTAAAACACAAAATTTATCTTTAAATATCAATGTTCCGCAAATAGTAAAAATGCCTATACCGGGTTTTAGAAACGATTCCTCGGTTTCCGTTATGGGAAATTTGGGATTGGGTGGAACTCTAGCAAAGCCTACCTTAAAAGGTAATATTACAATACCTTATCTGTCAATTCCTGAGATGAAATTTTCAATGGAAGATCTTTCAGCAAGCCTATCAGGTCCTTTAGCTCAAGGTAAAGGTACTCTTGCTAAGATGACGTCTGGCGGTATAGTTGCTGAAAATTTAACATCTGATTTTTCTTATAATATGCAAAACGGAATATTTTATCTTAAAAATATTTCAGGGAATGCTTTCTTAGGTAATGTTGTCGGAAATGTTTCCTATAATTTGATGAACGGAAAAATCGGAGTTGATTTTTCAGGCACAGGCTTGGATGCAATTTCTGCAATTGAGGGTGCTGCGGGGATTAAAAATGCACTTTCTGGTACTTTAGGTTTTACAATTAATGCTACATTATCAGGTGCAACTGATGTTGAGATGATTAGAAATCTTAAAGGTAAGATGTCCTTTGAGGTGAAAGACGGGGCATTTTTGAGTATAGGTAAATTAGAAAACCTTTTAGCTGCTGATAATATTGTCAAAAATGCAGTAATGAAAACGGCACTTGCTGCTGTATCTACAATTCCTGTTGTTAAAAACAGTGCAAATTTCCAATATATAAACGGTAGTATGACTTTCAATAACGGTTGGGCTGAGAACTTATCGATTAAAACAAGCGGACCATCAATGGCATATTACATAACCGGTAAATATAATATGTTGAATGGTACAGCAAATTTAGTTATTTTAGGACGATTAGGCAGTGATGTTGTAGGAGCTCTCGGACCTTTAGGTGAGTTGTCAGTCGATAAATTGACTTCATTTATTCCAAAATTTGGTTCACTGACCTCAAGTATTATAAAGACTATGACCTCAGATCCTAAGAATGAAAATGTGTCTGAAATTCCTCAATTATCAAGTGGAAATGCTCAGTATAAAGATTTTAAAGTAATATTCAACGGCGGATTAGATAGTGATTCATCAGTAAAATCTTTCAAATGGCTTTCAAATCCTGATTTGTCAGCGATTGACGCACCATCTTTAAAGGAGCAAATTCAAGATAGTGCTGAAAATATAAAACAATCAATAAAAACTAATATAGAAACTGCAAAAGAACAAAATCAGAAAAAACAAGAAGAATTAAGACAACAAGCTCAGCAGTTTAAAGAGCAGACTCAACAAACAAAAGAAGATTTAAAAAATCAGGTACAGAACGTCAAAGATAGTGTTGATGAAATTAAAAATTTATTTAAGTTCTAAAATAAAATCCCGCAATATTTGCGGGATTTTTCTTTTATAAAATACAAGCTAGTACCATTAAAAGCAGAGTACCTATTTGCATGGCCGTTGTCATATTTTGTGCAAACTTGTTACTGTCATATTTATTTGCTGATTTTTGTGCGTTATATGCGCTTGAAATTCGATTAATTCTTGTTTCTTCATCTTCTCCGTCAAATTGTGTGCCAAACATTGCACTCTCAAGTCTTGCAAGTCTATTTTGAGTCGAATCGTTTTTGAAAGTTTGGTTAAGCACATTTTTTTCAACTGTACTCAGGCTGTATTTTTTAGGTGATGGTGGAATTGGAGCTGAGCCATAGTTACCTGATTGATATGCCTGCTCCATTGCTGCTTGTCTTGCATTGAAGCTGTTATAATCAAATGTATCAGTTTGTTGATATTTATTCAGATGGTAATCAGCACCAAGTGGTGGAACGTAATCATCATAAAATTCGTTTGATGATTGTGCAATTTGATTATCCATTAGTGATTGTGGCTTGATTTCTGCTTTTAATCTGTCAGTTCTTGTAGAAAGATCATCATTGTATTCTTTTCCGAATACTTTCATCTCAAGCTTTGATAATCGCTTTTTGATATCTGCCTTAGGGGTTACCTGATTAAATACCATTTCTTCAAGTTCGTCTACTGCAGGATAAGTTACATTTGCTGCAGCAACAGGCTCTTTTTCGTCAATATAAGCGTATTCATCTTCAGCGAATGTATCTTCTCTTGGCTCAATTTCTTGTCCTATTAAATCTGCAGATAAATCTTTTTTAAGTTTTGCAATCCTTTCATTTGCAGCCTTTTGAGATATAGTACCATATACTGTGTTTTCAATTCTGTCCAATCTTGAACTTTCTGAATCTCCTGAATATGTAAATCCATAAAGAGAGTTTTCAATCTTGTCGATAATTTGCGTATTTGTTGCACCGTAGCTTAATTGAGAAGATAAACTAAGCATTGATAGGATAGTTAATGTAAGAATAAGTTTTTTCATATCACAACTCCTTATGCATAGAATAAGGTTCGTTTTTATTTAAAACTATTCAACGAAGTTGTGATTTTTCTTTTTCTAAAAACCCTGATAAACTCCTAAGCAAAAAGTAGTATGAAAATATTTTCATACTACTTTAGCCTATAATTATGTTTAATGTTTAGAATTTAACTTCTAAGTTTTTTAAGATTTTCCAATTCATCTTGATATGGAGAAAGGGCTGTGATTTTGTTAATAATTCCAGGAAGTACATCTAGTACATAATCAATTTCTTTTTCTGTTGTGTATCTGGAAAGTGACCAGCGTATGCTGCCATGAATTGCCGTAAACGGTACATTCATAGCTCTTAATACATGGCTTGGTTCAAGTGATCCTGACGTACAAGCACTGCCAGAGCTTGCGCAAATACCTAAATCACTCAAGTGCAGAAGAATCAATTCCCCTTCAATATATTCGAATCCAATATTGGTTGTATTTGGAACTCTGCTTGAAATGGAGGTGTTTACTCTGGCATTGAATACTTTTTTTAAAATGCCGCTTTCAAGTTTATCTCGGAGTCTTTTTACTTCGCTTAATTCATATTTAAGACTGTCAGTTGCAAGTTCTGCAGCTTTTGCCATACCGACGATGTATGGTACATTTTCAGTGCCGGCTCTTTTACCTCTTTCTTGGTGACCGCCAATAATTAGCGGTGTAATAAGAGTTTTGGAATTTACATATAATGCTCCGACTCCTTTTGGAGCGTGAAATTTGTGTCCTGAAATTCCTAACAAATCAATACCAGCAGCTTGCACATCAATAGGAATTTTTCCTGCTACTTGTACTGCATCTACAAAGAATTTTGTTTCTTTATTTTTTGATTTAATTATTTCAGAAATCTTTTCAATTGGGAATATAACGCCGGTTTCATTATTTGCGTACATAACAGATACAAGTGCTGTGTCATAATTTATAGCTTCTTCCAGCTGCGCAAGGTCAAGTTCACCATTTGAATTAACGCCGATGTAATCTACTTTATAACCTTGTTTTTCTAAAGTTTGATAAAGATTTAATACGCAAGGGTGCTCAACTTTTGTAGTAATTATATGACGTTTGTTTTTGTTCATATTTAAAACGCCTTGAATTGCAGTGTTTGCACTTTCAGATCCGCAAGATGTGAAAATGATTTCTTTTTCATTCGCTGCGTTAATGAAATCTTTAATAACACCTCTAGCCTCTCTTACTGCGTGGTTAGAGGTTTTAGCAAATTCATATATGCTGGATGGGTTTGCGTATTCTTCCTTAAAATAAGGCATCATAGCATCTAATACTTCTGGGGCTACTTTTGTTGTTGCGTTGTTGTCTAAATATATCAAACTCATTATGCCACCTCGATTACATCAATGTTTTTGTCCACGGTTTCTCTTAAGGTACTTTCTACAAAAGCTTTGAGAGTTAAGTGTGAATTTTTGCATCCGGAGCATTTTCCTCTTAATTTAACTAAAACTTTATTCCCGTCAATATCTACAAGAGTAATATCTCCGCCATCTTTTCTGAGTTCTGGAGAAATCTGAGTTTCAATGATATTGTTTATTTTGAGAATTTTTTGTGCAGGTGAAAGGGTTGATTTTTGAGATTCTGATTCTTCTTTTTTATAATAAGTATCAATGATATCTTGAATTAACCCTTTACATTTTCCGCAAGCACCGCCTGCTTTTGTGTAATTTGTGATATCTTCGACCGTTTTTAGTCCGTTTTGTTTTATTGCATCCCAAATCATGTTTTCGGTTACGTTAAAACAAGTGCAGACAACTTTTTCAGCTGTTTTTTCGTTTCGTAAATCATCAAGATCAGTCAGGTTATCATAATTGCCTAAAGCGTCCTCTAATGCTTCGTAACCCATAACTGAGCAGTGCATTTTTTCCGGTGGCAGTCCACCTAATTGATCTGCGATATCTTTATTCGTAATTTTTTTTACTTCTTCGACTGTTTTTCCGATAATCATTTCTGTTAGTATGCTAGAACTTGCGACTGCAGAACCGCATCCAAAAGTTTGAAATTTAGCATCGGTTACAATCCCGTTTTCGATTTTTAAATATATTTTTAAAGAATCACCACAAGCTAATGATCCAGCTTCACCTATAGCGTCAGCATTATCAATCTTTCCGACATTTCTCGGATTTCTGTAATGATCCATAACTTTTTCAGAATAATCCCACATATTTTTTTCCTTACTTGTCTAACCTTAATTACATTTTACCTTAAAAATATATGGGAGAATAAATTTTTTAATATAAAATTAATTATTTTGAAATAATTAATTCCTTACCTGACAATACTGCACTTGCACCTATTGGAATTGTTGTTTTGCAAGCCGTATGAGAAATTTTAAAGCCTGATACTGTTGGTATATTTAATTCATCTGCTAATTCTTTAAATAATTGAGTAAGCCATTCTTTATTGTCTGTACTTGAAAAGTCTCCAAGGCAAAGTGCTTTTACGTTATTTTTAAATTGCTCAATATTAATTAATTGTCTGAACATTTTATCAATTTTATAGACAGGCTCATTTATATCTTCTGCAAAAAATATAAAAGGTTTCTCCGGTATAAAATCAAGTCCGCATAAAGATACAACAGTTGCAAGATTCCCGCCCCACAATATGCCTTCAGTATTTCCCTCTTTTATAATATTTGTGCCTGTAATTGAATAAGTTTGAGATTCTAAAGCTTTGAAAAATTCGTTGATCGTGAAATCCGATGGTGAATCTTTTGCAAAATCGCTCATTACCATAGGACCTGAGTATGTAATAAGTCCGGTGTTTTTGAAAAACATAAGACTTAGTGCTGTGATATCAGAGTATCCGCAAAAAATTTTAGGGTTGTTTCTTATTATTGAATAATCAATTTTATTAATTAATCTCAATGCCCCGTAACCGCCTCTAAGACATATAATGGCATTTATTTTTTTGTTCAAAAAAAAGTCATGTAAATTCTTTACTCTAATTTCATCATCACCTGCTAGATATCTGTCTTGTGCATAAATGTCATTACTTACAACAGTATTAAAACCCGCTTTGTGGAAAAAATCTACGGCTTTTAAAATAGGTGTGCTGTCTTTTTCAATAGGACCTGATGTTGCAAGTATTCCGATTGTATCCCCTTTTTTTAGCAGTGGCGGTTTAATTATGTTCATATTTTAACCCTTTTACATAAAACTCTGATATAATAATAGCATGAACGAAAAATATATTCCCTTATACAGAAAATATCGTCCTCAAACACTTGAACAAGTTGTAGGACAAGAACATATTAAAAAAGCACTTGCAAATGCTATTGCAATGGATAAGATATCTCATGCTTATCTTTTTACAGGTCCAAGAGGTACAGGCAAGACTTCGACAGCAAGAATTTTTGCGAAATCTTTGAATTGTGTAAACGGTCCGACGATTACTCCTTGCGGGGAATGCGAAAATTGTCGTGATATTACAAATTCTGTTCCGATGGATGTAATTGAAATTGATGCTGCAAGTAACAGAAAAGTTGAGGATGCACAAAATATCTTGGAAAAGGTAATGTATGCTCCGGTCAATAGCAGATACAAAATTTATATTATAGACGAAGTGCATATGCTTTCATCTACTGCGTTTAACGCTTTGTTGAAAACATTAGAAGAACCTCCGAAAAATGTTATATTTATTCTTGCGACAACTGAAGTACATAAAGTTTTAGATACAATAAAAAGCCGTTGTCAAAGATTTGATTTCAGAAGGATTACTACCTCTGATATAGTTAAGCATTTAAGATACATCTCAGATTGCGAAAAAATTAACATAACTGATGATGCGCTATCTACTATTGCAAAAAATTCAGCTGGCGGAATGAGAGATAGTATTGCACTTCTTGATCAGTTAAGTGTATTGAGCAGTGAAAATGCAATTACTACAGATGATATCAATGCACTATTAGGTAGAATTTCTTTTGATTTGCTGCATGAATTATCAGAATGTATTATTTCTTCAAATCAAGGTAAGGCTGTTGAAATATTAGAAAAAATTTATAATTCAGGTAATGAGCCCGTTCAAATATTACAAAACTTACTTGATTATTTGAAAAATCTTTTGATAGTAAAGACTTGTGCTAATGAAATTGCAATAGAAATTACGCAGTTGAATGATGCTCAAATAAAAGAGTTATCAGCTCAAGCTCAGAATGTTGAAGTCCATCAAATTGTTTCATTGACTGATAAATGTGCAAATTATATAAAAGATTTGAAATCAACGAATAACCCGAGATTATGGCTTGAAATTGCTATGGTGGATATGGCAAATTTGACTGAAAATACAAATTTAGAGGCTTTGCAAGCTAGATTGTCAGCCCTAGAGGGTGGTGGGGTTGTATCTATGCCAAAATCTGAATCTATACCGCATGCAAGACCAAAAATTGTTGAGCAAAAATCCTCACCTGTTGTTTCAGAACCAGTAAAACCAGTTGCGGAAACTTTAGTTAAAAAAGAGGAAGTTCCACAAACAAATGAAATTCCAGCAAAGCCTGAAATTCAACAAAATGATGAATTTTCTCCAATGCCGAAGGCAAAAGCGTCATCAGGAGATGACATTTCAGTTATGTGGGGTAATTTGTTGGCAAATGTGCCTAGTGCTCCGACTCAAGCTTTGCTTAAGCAGTGGGCTAAACCAGTTAAAATAGCATCAGATGAAGTCATTTTAACTGTAAAAAATGAAATTTATCTTCAGAAGTTGGTGTCAGGTAGTAAAAAGGCTGTTTTGCAAAAAGCTGTTGATGATTTATTAGGGCAATCCAATACAAAAATTACAGTAAGACTTCCTCAGCCGGATGATGTTTTGCCGCAAGGAAATGTAACTATCCCAAAGTCTAATCCGGCGCCGCCGCCGGTTAAAAAGGCGGAAAAGCCTAAAGAAGCAGCGCCTTCTTTGGATGAAATAAAGGCTGAAATGGATGATAATGAAGCTCAAGATGATGTTGCTGATTCTGCTTCAGATGGCAAGTTAGCTAAATTTTCAGATATTCATTCGGATACGGTAAATATGGTAATGGATCTTTTTGATGGTAAAGTTATTGACTAAAGGAGAAAATTCATGAATATTCAAAAAGTTAGCGGTATTCAAAGCTTTACTAATAAATATCAACAAATGCAAAAAGAAAAGATTAATTTCTATGCTTTAAATTACGACGAAAAAATTGATGTAGTTTATGACATGCTTAAAGAGCAAAATGAAAAATTGGTAGCATTATCAAAAAATCAAGTTGTGATTAATGATTTTAATAAACATGCTTTTGATGCAATAGTAGCAGCTTCTGCCAAAAATTCAAATGCTGCAGATATAGCTTATGAAAATATAAATTACCAATATGGTCGTTCTGAAAATAGAATAAATTTATTAGGCTAAATTTTTGTTGTGTAAAATTTAAAGGCTTCAAATGACTCACTAAAATAGTTTTTAGGGAGTCCGGCTTTCTGTTTTAGTGAATTTAAAAATTCTGACTTATCTGGAAGTAATTCCCATACATCAGGTAGATACACCGCTTGATAATTTCCGTCTCTTATAATTAGACCGTCTTTTTTAGGAGTAAGCTTATCAAGCAATTCCTTTTCAGTAGAAAAATCAATTTTTTGCGGTTTGGATAATATTGATACTGAAATCTCTATATCATCTAATTCATCAATTGTTATTGGAGTAAATCTTGGGTCAGAAAACGCTGCAGAATGAGCATTTTTGATTATATCCTTAAAAATGCTTCTATGAGCAATTATAGATCCGATGCATCCTCTTAGATTTCCGTTTTTTTCAAGAGTTACAAATGTTGCACCTGATTCGTTAAAGACATCAGGATATTTTTCAGGCAGGGAATTCCCAAGATGTAGGCCGCCTTCAATACTTTTCTGGCAAAGCTTTAGAACAAATTCGTTATGGTAATTTTTTATATATTCTCCTTTTAATCCTTCATATAGGATCCAGCCTCCATATCCTACCGCTCTTGATGTGTCTCCGGTGGATTCAGAAGAGTTTGTTAATTTAGTTCTTATAAGGGAGTAACCTTTTTCTTTGGCAAAATTCATAATAGCGCATATTCCGACAGCTCCGCAAGCCATTTCTGCTTCAAAATTTCTTATTTCATTATTTTCTATTAAATTTGCGGTATAGCTATCAATTTTTTCAGTTTCTTTTGCAGGATAAAAATGACTTAGATCTGATGATATAATAAAAGCGTTTTCTTTATTATTCCAATATTTATCAATGATTTTAGTGATGTTTTGATAATCTTCGCAGCCATATAAAATCGGTATAATTTGAGCGTTTGGTAAGATCTTTTTTATAAAAGGTAATTGAACCTCTATCGAATGCTCTTTTTCAAAAGCTTGATTGTTCTTTTCAATATCAAGTTCTCTTAATATATCGTTGTTTACTGAGATTTTTCCAAGCGGAGTGTTGAATTCATTATAATCAGATTTTACGCAACCAAAAATTCTTGCATAATGCGATGGTGCAAATATAAAAATGTTCTTTACTGATTTATCAATATATTGATAGCATTTAGCTGCCACAAAACCTGAAAATATATATCCAGCATGAGGCACAATTATTGCTCTTGTTTTGTATTCGCTGTCTGGTGTGTTTTTATTCAATAAAAAAAATAAAAAAGTATCTAACTCGTCTTTTGATTTAGGATAAAAAGTTCCTGCAGTATTTTCATATTTTATATTCATAAAGTCTATTATAACCTTTTTTTATTCATTGGAAATTGGATAATAAGTTAATAAAATATCAGGGGAAAATCTTTTTATTTCATTAAATTTGAAATTCTTTGATTCAACTATGTCATAGATATTTTTTCCGTCGAAGGCGGATTTTCCAATATTATCCGATAAGATCTTCGGAGCAATAAAGTGATAGATTTTATCCGCATAATCAATAAATGCTCCGTTAAGTATTCCGCCTGCTTCTACTAGTACACTCATTATATTTAGTTCATAGAGTTTTTTTAGAATAAAATCAATATCAAGTTTGTTATCAGTAGTTGGAGTCGGAATAAAATTTATGTTTGTTTTGCTTTTTATTTCGTTTTTAGAAATCTTTTCATCATAGAATACATAAATATTTCCTGATTTATATATTTCAGAATTTTCAAAGTCTGTTTTGAGTTCTCTATCGAGTACGATTTTATTTTTGTGCGCCATTGTGGGATTATCAGCTAATACAGTAGAAGAACTTGTAAGGATTGCATCGTATTTTTTTCTGATTTTTTTGACTTCAGCCCTTGCCTTTTCTGAGGTAATCCATTTTGAGCTTCCTGTTTTTGTTGCTATTTTCCCATCAAGAGTGCTTGCAGTTTTTAGCGCAACAAAAGTCTTCTTATCTTTCATATTTTTGATGAATACTTCATTCAGCTTTTGTGCTTCTTCTTTTAAAATTCCGTCTATTACGTCAATACCTGCAGCTTTTAGTTTTTTAATTCCATTTCCGGCAACAATAGGATTTACATCTTGCATTGCAATTACGACTTTTTTTATACCGTATTCTATTATCAAATCTGCGCAGGGAGGAGTTTTACCATAGTGCGAGCAAGGTTCTAAATTAACTATTAATGTCCCGTTTTCTGCTTCATTTTTTGTAAGTTTCAAAAGTGCATCGCGTTCTGCATGGTCTTCTCCGCACTTTTTGTGATAACCAGTCGAGATAATTTCGCCTGCTTCATTTAAAACTACGCACCCAACCATCGGATTGGGAGACGTTTGCCCTTCGGCTTTTTTTGCAAGAGCAAAGCATTTTTTCATATATCTTTCATATTTTTTCATGATTGAATTTTATCAAAAAATCTGTTATAAATAAACTGTTAAGAAGAAGAAGGAGTTAAATTATGGATATTAGATATTTAGGTCATAGTGCATTCCAATTTACGGTTGGTGAACGATGTATTTTGATTGACCCTTTTGTAAAACAGAATGACAAATACGACTGGCATAGTGAAAATATTACAGATATTTTTGTTACTCACGGTCATGCAGACCATGTCGGAGAAACTATTGAAATCGCAAAAGAAAAAGGTGCTACTGTATCAGCGGTCGTAGAATTAGCTGACTATTTTTCTAGAGAAGGTTTGACTGTAAATCGTGTAAATTTTGGCGGATGGCTCGGATATCCTTGGGGACGCGCAATATTTGTGCCAGCTTACCATTCAAACTCATTGCC
Source organism: Candidatus Gastranaerophilales bacterium (assembly GCA_944325615.1). GTDB lineage: Bacteria > Cyanobacteriota > Vampirovibrionia > Gastranaerophilales > Gastranaerophilaceae > Scatenecus. Next base: position 15,996 of record CALVAU010000220.1, read on the forward strand.
TGACGGATCTTTTGCCGGAAGTGCTGCTGGTATAGTTTTTGATATTGAAAATACTCGTATTTACCATGCCGGGGATACTGCACTTACAAGTGAAATGAAAACTATTAAAGAATTATATCGTCCTCAAATTGCAATGTTGCCAATAGGCGGTCATTATACAATGGATGCAGCTCATGCTGCTATTGCTGCTGATTGGTTGGGTGTAAAAACTGTTATCCCAATGCATTATAATACTTTCCCTGAAATTAAAACAGATTTAGACGCATTCTTGAAGTTTATAAATATGAACAATACTAATTGTATGATTTTAAATCCAGAGGAAATAAAAAAGTAGCAAGTCAGCTAAAATAATATTCTTTAAAAAGATTCTCTAAAGCTGTGTTTCTATGGAGAATCTTTTTTATTTTAATATTACAGTTGATTAATTGAATTTAATAATTAACTGTGGTATTTTATAATCGAAAAGAGGCTTTATGGATATTTTATTTTTAATAGACAGAGTTGAGTTAAAGTATTTTGAATTCAATAATCTTGTTACGAATTTTTGGCTTATACGAGAATTAATTAGAGAAAATAATAATGTATATATAACCACAATAGATAAACTCGGAATTTCAAACGAGAAAGCTTATGCTCATTGCTATTCAGTGTTTGAAAAAATGGGAAACATTTTATATGAACATAAAGATGTGAAACGTAATATTGAAGATTTTCAGCTCGTAATGTTTAGAAATGATCCGCCTGTTGATTTGGATTATATAAACGCAACTTATATTTTTGATTTTGTTGACAGAAGTAAAACTAAGATATTAAACGAGCCTAGAGCTATAAGAGATTTTAATGAAAAACTTCATACAATGCTTTTCCCTGATTTGATGCCCGAGCATATTGTAACGGCTTCTAAGAGTGATATTCTTGAGTTTTTGAATGAACATAATGAAATTGTGCTAAAACCTCTTAACAGATGCTTCGGAGCAGGAGTTATGACTCTAAAAAAGGGTGATAAAAATACTGCTGTAATTATAAATTCAATGACAAACAACGGAACAACGATGGTAATGGTTCAGCACTATCTTGATAAAGCTGTATTTGGAGATAAAAGAGTCTTATTTTTAGGAGATAAAGTCCTCGATTATTGTGTGCAAAAGCTTCCATCAAATGATGATTTTAAATTTAATGAACATTGCGATTCCAATATAATAAAAGCATCAATATCAGATTTAGAGAAAGCTAATTTTGAAAAAGTTGCTAAAAAACTAAATTCAATGAATTTACCAATGGTAGGTCTAGATGTGATTGATGGTAAAATTATAGAAATTAATGTAACAAGTCCTTGTTATTTTATTAAAGAGATTAATAATCATTTTGGAGTCCAATTAGAAAGACAAATAACAGATTTCATTATTTCATCTGCTAGTCATTAATTGAATATCTTTTTACAACACCGCCAATATCTACAATCTTAACTATGGCTTTTCCGTTTTTGTCTGTTCCGATAACAGCGTTGTCTTTGTGTAGGTCACAATGGCAAAGTCCTGCTTTGTTTAGAGTAGTTTGTAGAAAACCTATTATCAAATCTTCTTTGTTTGCAGGCTCAAATCGATTCCTATTGTTTATCTTACCCGGGTTAATGCCTTTTTTCATTATATCCATAAGGCTTATACCTGTTTGTTTGAAGAAATCAACTGCAAAATCCAGCAAATCTTTATACTCTTTTTTGAATTGTACAATCGGACTGATATGTTTTGGTGGCGTTTCATATTCAGTTGCCAGATATCCAGCTTTTACATCTCCCCAATAAAATTTAGATATATATTCGCATTTTAATTCATTCAAATATAATCCGTGAGCTAATTCTGAATATTTGCCGTTAGCGTTAGCTTCAATTGTATTATCAGTTTTTTTGAAGGTTTTTATAAAAAGTTTTTCAAGAGTGGGGTTTTTCCCTCTTTCTGCTAATAAATATCCCCTGTTTATATATTTTCCTCTAACTTTACGGCGTTTAAAATATACACTATTATTGTCTTCTAAAATGCCAAAATGGTGTAAAGCCTTTGTGAGAAATTTTGAAGCTTCTTTTAATCGTCTGTTTTCTAAATCAGCTTGTTTTTGTGAAAATTTTATACTTTTTGCGTCAATATTATATGGTTTGAGATGCTTTATTGCCGCTCTAAATGATAAAAATATCCGTTTTACAATTTCATCTTTTTCTTCTTTTGATGTTGTTTGAATTTTATTGAGCCAAGTCTGCGGAAGTTTTCCTGCGATACCGTCAGATAGCTTGTCATTTTCAAAGATTTTAATTATTTCATCTTGAGTTTCAATAAAACTTTTTCTAAAAATGTCACTAGCTCCCTTAAAAGAAATCTTTTTAGCAAAACAAGGAACAGATTTGTAATCTGTTCCGAAAGGTTGTTTCATTGTTGTGTTCTTAGTAGTCCCAAGATCTATCACGTTCATACCAAAATACCAGCAAAAAATTTTTTGCTATTTATGTAGTGTACTTTTTACAATTTTTAATAATTATTTAACTCTTGAAAATACCTCGACATCGACATCATCAAAAGTGATAGTGTTGAAATATGCACAAGAAGCAACCATAGCGGCATTATCAGTGCAATATTTCATTGGTGGGGCAAATACTTTGTAGCCTTCATTTGCAAAATCAAAAATTTTCTTTCGGATTTCAGAATTAGCTGCAACCCCACCTGCTATTACAACTTGATTATATCCTTTTTCTTGTAATGCAGTTTTTAATTTTTTTGCAAGAGTTGCAGATACAGTTTCTTGAAAACTTGCGCATACGTCATTGATAATATTTTCAGGTAATTCAGTCTGTCCTTCAGGTAATTCTGCCTTTAAATTTTTAACAAGTCTGAGTACGGCAGTTTTAAGTCCGCTGAAAGAAAAATTAAGTCCGTCAACTTTACCTTCTGGCAACTTATAAGCTTTTGGATTACCAAGTTGCGCCAGCTTATCAAGTCTTGGACCTCCTGGGTATGGCAGTCCGATAAGTCTTGCTACTTTATCGTAAGCTTCACCTACTGCATCATCAATAGTTTCACCAAGAATAGTCTGCTCTGAATATGATTTGACATCAATAATTTGAGTGTGTACACCGCTTACTAATAGTGCCATAAAAGGAGGTTTTAAATCAGTGTCTATATAATTTCCGCAAAGGTGTGCGTTTAAGTGATTTACGCCAATAAATGGTTTGTCATATACCAGAGCTAATGTTTTTGCTGCGTTCAATCCGACGAGAAGACATCCTACAAGTCCGGGGCCAACTGTGCCTGCAAATGCTGTAATGTCTTTAGGTGCTATGTTTGCATTTTCTTTTGCTTGTCGAAAAGCTTCCTCAATTACAACATTAATGCTTTCTAAATGCTCTCTTGCTGCAATTTCAGGGATTACACCGCCAAATTGAGCGTGAGTTTTTATTTGAGAAGCAACAATATTTGCTATGACTTCTCTTCCGTTTTTTACAATCGCGCAGGCCGTTTCATCACAACTTGATTCAATTGCCATAATATAGTTGTCACAGCCTGATTCTGGGCCAATTTCAATTTTCTTGTGAGATAGTAGTGTATTTTTTATATTTTTCATAGTAATATTATAATACAACAAACAAAAAGTTAGGGATAAAATGTTATTTTTAGATAAAACAAAAATCAGAATAGTATCAGGACGCGGTGGTAACGGAATGGTTGCTTGGCGTCGCGAAAAGTATGTGGATAAAGGTGGTCCTGCTGGCGGAGACGGTGGAAAAGGCGGAGACGTATATTTAATCGCTGATGAAAATATGTCAACGTTAATGGACTTTAAATATAAATCAGTGTTCAAGGCTGAAAGTGGTGAAAATGGCGGAATTAAAAATTGCCATGGTAAATGGGCTAAAGATTTATATATAAAAGTTCCTGTGGGGACCGTTGTTAAAGATGTAAAATCAGGAAATATAATTGCAGATTTAGTAAAACATGAACAAACCGTCCTTGTTGCTCAAGGTGGTAGAGGCGGTAGGGGTAACGCAAGATTTGCGACTGCACAAAAACGTGCTCCTCAGTTTTGTGAGCCTGGAGAACCTGGTATTGAAAGAGAATTAGTTTTAGAATTAAAACTTATTGCAGATGTCGGGCTTTTAGGAATGCCGAATGCCGGAAAATCAACATTAATAAGCCGTATTAGTTCAGCAAAACCTAAAATTGCAGATTATCCATTTACTACATTAGTCCCAAATTTAGGTGTAGTAAGAGGACTTAACGGTGACGGTTTTGTTGTTGCTGATATCCCGGGACTTATTGAAGGCGCATCAGAAGGTGTCGGACTAGGTGATGATTTCTTAAGACACGTTGAAAGATGTAGGTTTTTAGTGCATCTAGTAGATACGACAGAAGAAAATCCTTTTGAAAATTATAAAATTATAAATAATGAACTAGAAAAACATTCTCATAGGCTTGCTGCTCTTTATCAGATAATTGCGTTGAATAAAATTGATGCAATAGATGACGAAAAGAAGGATGTTCTTTTAAGGCAGTTTAAAAATGTATCAGATGATGTATTCTTAATTTCAGCTGTCACAGGTGATGGAGTGCAAGAATTAGTCAATAAAATGTCAGAAATGGTTGAAAAAATTGAAAAGCCTGTATCAGAAATCGTCGTAGAAGAAGATCTTGATGCTTATAATAATGATGATAGTGAATATGAAATTACTAAAGCGGCAAAGGACACTTATATAATTGTAGGCGGAAAGATTGGTCGTCTTGCAAAAGTTACGGATGCGAGAAATACCGAACAGGTAATAAGATTCCAAAATATTCTGACCGGTATGGGTGTATTTGATAAGTTAAAATCAATGGGTGTAAAAGATGGTGATACAATTATTGTCGGACACTTAGAATTTGCTTATTATGCTGATGAGTTTTACGGTTAATAACTTGCTTTTTGCGGTTCAATTCGATAGAATTAATTAAAAGGGGACATTATGAAGTGCTATAAATCAAAATGGATTTTGACATCTGAAGGTGAAATTCTAAAGGACTACGCAATTGTAGTTGATGAAGGAAAAATAATTGACATAATACCTAATTCACAGGTTAACTTTGAAGAGAAAGTTGTTAAAGAATTAGGAAATGCTGTTATTACTCCTGGGTTTATAGATTTGTTTACCCAATATCAATACACTGATATTGGTGAAGTGAAACCTGCGCATATAAAAAATAAAGTTAAAAAATTTTTTCAAACTATTGCTAAAAAGTACACTTTTGCAGGTGTAAAGTCTGATAATTATTCTCTAAAGTGGGCTAATATTTTGAGTGATTATTTTTCAATGGACAGATCTGAAAAGATTGAAGCCTTCAAAAAAGGCATAAATGAATCAATAAAAGCAGGTACAACTTGTATAGCACAGGTGTCAAGAGAGTTTAAGTATTTTGATATTATAAATAAAGTTCCTATAAAAAATTATCTGTTCTTTGAAGTATATGCAGACAGTTCTGATAAAAGTAAAAGAAAGTTTAAAGATTTACGGGATAAGGTAGAGGATTTAATCTATCATAAGGGTGAAAATACTCATATAGGAATTATGTTAAATTCAATTCCTGGAGTGCATAAAAAGCTTTGGGAACTGTTTTCAAAATATTGCCGTAAGCATAATATGCTTTTGATGACAAGATTTGCGGAATCTCAAGATGAAATAGAATGGCTGAAATTTGGCTTTTCAGATATAGATTTATTGCATAAATTTATGGGATTTAGGAAGATTACACCATATACAAAAGGTCTAAATCCTGTATCATATCTTGATAATTTGAAAGTTTTGACTAAGAAAATTATTGTAGCAAACGCCAATTATGCTGATGAAAATGAGCTTCAACAGCTCTCTGAAACTGGAGTAAAATACGTGTATCAACCACTGTATTCAGAAGAAATTTGTAATAAAAAACTCGAGTTTGCGACAGTATTGAAGTATTTCAAAGAAAATTTCGGTTTTTCAACGCAGTCTTTTGCGCAAGAAAAGTCTTTCTCTCTTTTAGCACTTGCTAATGAAATGAATAAAGATGTAGAATTGCCGATTGATGAGCTGATAAAATATCTGACAATATATCCTGCAAAAATTTTGCGTCTTGAAAATACAACAGGTTCTATAAAAATAGGTAAAGATGCTGACTTTAATGTCTTTAAATTGCCGGAAGGTGAAGACTTTACAGCATTGAAAAATATGGCTATACCTTATGCGACTTATTCAAAAGGACGCAAACTTATCAAAGCAGGTAATATAAGGTATTCATTATGGCAATAATAAATGAAAAATTTACAGTTCACACAAAAGGCAATACTCAAATAATAGATATTACTCAAAATGTACAGAATTCTGTCTATCTTCATAATTTGCAAAATGCAGTAGTACACGTCTATGTTGCAGGAAGTACTGTATCTATCACAAATATTGAGTACGAGCCAGGACTTTTAAAGGACTTACCTGAAGCTTTAGAAAAAATTGCACCTATGGCAGCAGAGTATCATCATGATGAAACCTGGCATGATGGTAACGGATATGCCCATTTAAGGGCTTCAATTGTTGGAAACAGTACAATGGTACCATTAGTTGATGGTGCACTCCAACTTGGGCAGTGGCAGCAAATTGTACTTATAGATTTTGATAATAAAGCAAGAACTAGAACTGTTTATGTTCAAATTGTGTATTAAATATTATAAATAATAACTCTAAAAATATTAACATATATTATAAAATGTCTTGATTTGCTAAAAGTTGATATATCGGTGTTTTTACTTGCAATGTAAGCACTTGAGCCATTAATCCATATATTGACTTATTCAGAATAGTAAGTTATAATGGAAATACGTATTAATGTATTTTAATTACTATGAAAAACCTTTAATTGCAGTTATCTGCAAGGTTGTGGCCATAAGAGTATATAATTATAGAATATAAAAGGTGAATAGCGTATGAACAAATCGAGGATTTTTGGCGGGTTTTCGCTGGTTGAAATGATGTTATTGCTTTTGATAGTATCATTAATGATTGCCTCCAGCGTTGCTGTAATTTCAAAGAGACACATAAAAGTGCCTAGACTTGCAATGCACGGAGCTTATATGTGTTACTATAAAAATGGTAATTTGCATGAAGAACGTTATGTAGGTTCTGGATTGACTAAGAAAGTAGTTGATCAGGATGTAGCAGAGTGTACTTTTACTCCACCTGATAAAATTTCATATCTTCACATTCAAGCTACCGGTGGCGGTGGCGGTGGCGGAGATTCAGGCTATCGTGGCGGAGATATAAAAACATATACTTCAGCAATAGAAGTTATTTCACCTTTTGGTATAACAGAAGATTTTCTTGAATTAAAAGGCATAACAACTGCTGGGGATCCCGGAGCTTCAGCTCTTTGGGGCCAAATCCACGCCTATGCTAATGGTGAAGGCGAGATGGGTTCTGCTGGTGATGGTGGAGACCTTTGGTATATAAAAAAAGAATGTGGTTCAGGTTGTTTAGCTGAGCGTGAATGGAAAAATAAGGATACTGGTGAAAAAGGCTGCTGGATGCATGAACGTCAGATTTCACCTTCTGAAAGTGGTTATCAACATGAGCTAAGACATTATAATTATTGGCGTAAGGAAGATTGTAAAGCAAAAGATGAAGGTACTCCAAAATATAGAGAAGAATGTAATGCAGATTGTAATGCGTATGAATATTATGCGAACAATGTGAGTGAAGAAGAGGAAGATTTTGATTACTGTGTTAATGAAGACTACAAAACATATAAGTGTTGGGCAGGTATGGATTGGGATGATTGTGATGCTGAGCGTTGTACAGAGGATTACTATGATTGTACCGGAAAATATTTAGGTGCAGCTTCATGTAGCAGTCATTGTAATGAAGAAGAAGTATATGAACAATATGTTGTCGAATATTGTATCGGTAAAGAAAAAACTGGAGATTGCTACTATTGTGATGATTATAGATGGGATTATAATAAAGGATATTATGTTTGTACCAAGAATAATACATCTTGGCATTGGGTAGGTACAGGCAAATATGGAAGTTGTGGCTATTATACTGGTACCTGTAAGTATAGTGATGGATATTACTATGATAGAGGGTATAAAAATGGCCGTATTTGTAAAAGAGCTCATATGAGAGATTCTGAT